>ONXZ01000079.1 GCA_900321905.1 uncultured Eubacteriales bacterium | reverse complement strand
GCTGATGAACGACAATCTTGACGAGGACGATATTGAAAACCTGCTGATTCAGCAGATTGAATACTGCACAACAATCGTGCTCAACAAAGTCGACGACGTTACCGAAAAAGAGCACGACGAGGTGCTTGAAGTTATCAGAGCGCTGCAACCGACTGCAAAGATTATTGAAACAAACTACGGTAAGGTTGACGTTAAAGATATCCTGTCAACAGGCAGATTTGACTACGAGAAGATTCTTGAAAGCGCCGGCTGGATTCAGGCAATGGAGCGTGAAGAGGGCGAAAATTCTGACGACCTCGAAAAACACCACGACCACCATGACCACCACGATGAGCACCATCATGAACATCACGACCACGATGAACATGAACATCATCACGACCATGACCACGAAGAACACCACGGCGGTCATCATCACCATCACCATCATCACCACGAGGAGGGCGAGGCTGAGGAATACGGCATTTCGACCTTTGTTTACCAGAACGTTAAGCCGTTTGACAAAAAGAAATTTGAGGACTTTGTTTTTGCAAGATGGCCGAAAGAAGTTATCCGCGCAAAGGGTCTGTTCTGGATTAACGAGGAGCCGAACATTGCGTTCATCTTTGAACAGAGCGGCAAGCAGAAAACCGCTACTGACGACGGCTACTGGATTGCCTGCTTCCCTGAAAAGGACAGGAACGAAGTGCTGCGTATGAACCCCGACATTGCCGAGGCTTGGCATCCGATTTACGGTGACAGAGTTAACAAACTTGTGTTCATCGGCAGAGGTATGGACAAAGAGGCGATTATCCGCGCACTCGACGACTGCATCGCAGAACAAGTTGAATTATAAAGCAAAACGCAACCGAGAAAATCGGTTGCGTTTTTTCTTTTTTGCAGGGGCGGGTTTCCCAACCCGTCCGCGGAGCGATGTGGGCATCGCTCCCTACAGTTCACCGTAGGCTCGACAACTGAATACCCAAAACTTAGTTAACCGCCTTGCCGTTGACGTAAAGGGTGTAGCCGTTAAAGTCGATGTTGCTGTTTGTTGAGTCGGCATTGTCGAGCGAGGTTACATATGAATCGCCTGTGAGGGTGATTTTTGAGTCTTTATCGAGTGTGAGTTTAATCTCTTTTGCAGTGTTGTCGCCGTTAATCGTACCTTCGTAAGTCGATTTTTTGAGCGTGATGTTCGCTGTTGAAATTTTGTCAACTTCGATATTACCCTTGAGAGTCTGGCTTGTTGCGTTGAGCGTTACATTGCCGCCGTTTGAGCCGCTGTTGCCCCACTCGCTTGTACCCGTGGCGCTGATAAGTGTGCCGCTGCCAAAAGCAAGTTTTGTGTTTGTGAGATTGATTACTGCGTCTGTGTTTGTGATAAAGAACATAGGCGCTGTTTTGTAGTAATCGCTGTTCTTCTGAATTGACAGAGAGGAATTCTTTGCAGTAAATGTGCCTGTTCCCTCGCCTGCGTCACCGCTCATTGACTGGTAAATCATAACGCCTGCCTGATCAACGTTGCCGCGGTTGCCTGCGCCGCTTGCGGTAAGTGTTGAGTTTGTGACAGTTGCGGAATTTTTACCCTCGATAACAACGTTCTGCGCACCGTTTGCCGTGCCTGTTGTGTTGTCAATGCTGATATTGCCCGTTGAGTAAATTATCGGTGAACCTGCGCCGTTGGTTTCAAGGGTAGAGTTGTTTGCAATAACCGTACCCTCGCCCCTGTCGGTTGCAAGAGTCGCGCAAGACCCGCCCTGCGTTGTGATTGTTACGTTGTCGGCTTCAATATATCCGCCATAGGTAGAATCAAGTCCCCTTGACGATGAAGCGCCTGTAGTTTTGATAGTTGTGTTTTTAACGTAAACCTTTGAATTTTCGCCTGTTGAGAACACAGCGTTTGCGCCCTTTGCGCTTGTGGTGATTGTTGCGCCCTCAATAGTTGCAGTTGAGTCAGCCTGAACGAGTACACCTGCGTTAATACCGTTAAACTCGGACGTTTCTGTGTTAGTGCTGTCGCCTGATTTTTTGTTGACTGTACCTGTAATTGTGGCGTTACCGCCGTTTGTTACGAGAATCGGACTTTCGTCAGCCGTGGTTGAAGTGTAACTGTCGGCGAGCGTCTGCTCCTTGCCGTCAACCGTGGTTGCACCGTTTGCCTCAACGCTTTCAGATGACTGCGAGTTGCCGCCGGGCGCTCCGCCCATTTGATGCATACCTCCGCCCATTTGTTGAGGTGATGCGCTGCAAACTGCCGACGAACCTGCAAATGTAAGACCTGAAGCAATGACGATTGTTGCGAGCACGAATACCGCTATGCGCTTGCCGCCTTTGAGCGATTCGCGTGCGCCGCGTTTGTTCATATGCGACATAATGAGATATAGCAGAAGTGCTGCTATGCCAATGCCTTCAATAGCGAATGCAACGTAGTAAATCGGTGATACCGACTTGCTGTGCCTACCGCCCATTTTATCGCCGCTCATCTGCTTTCTGTTTTGCGTGTTGTTTGCGGAGTTGCCGTCGCTGTTTTGACTGTTGTTTGTGCTGTTTGAGTCAGCGGATTTCTGCTGACCGTTCGAGTCACCGTTTTGGTTATCGCCGTCCGGTTTTTCAGGCGGTTGACCGTTTGAGTTGCCATTTTGGTTGTCGCCGTCCGGTTTTTCAGGCGGCTGACCGTTTGAGTCACCGCTCTGGTTATCGCCGCTCGGCATTTCGGGCGGCTGACCGTTTGAGTTGCCGTTCTGATTATCGCCGCTCGGCATTTCAGGCGGCTGACCGTTTGAGTTGCCGTTCTGGCTATCGCCGCTCGGCATTTCGGGTGGCTGCGCATTGCTGTCGGACTGCTGTCCGCCCTGCATTTGCATACCAATCTGCGGTGTATTGTTGCTTGTCGCCGCGTCATACGTCATATATCCGCAAGCGGCAAAGGCTACAATCATTAATATCATTATTATATTTCGTAATGTTCTGCGTTTCTTTGTCATAATTGCCATCTCCTTTTGTTTTGTTGAGCACATAATACACCGCCTTCCTTAAACGAATATTAAAACGCAAAAATAATTTTTGATAAAAAAAGCGGACCGCTGTGGTCAGCGGTCCCTACACTATACTATTTAAATATTACCTTAAATGTTGTTTTGCCGTTTTCAGACTTTGCGGAGATTGTGCCACCGTGGAGTTGACAGATATTTTTTGCAATTGCCAAACCTAATCCGTAACGGTTTTCGTTCCTGTTACGCGACTCGTCTGCACGGTAGAAACGCTCAAAGATTTTTTCCTCCTCACCTTTCGGTATGCCCTCGCCCTCGTTGGTTACAGTCAGGATAATGTCCTTGTCCTTTTTGAGAGCGATATTTACTGTCGAGCCTTTTTCGCTGTGTTTTACTGCATTGTCAAGCAGAATTGCAATAAGTTGCTGAATCTTGTATTCGCTCATTTTCATCTCAATTCCGCTTTGAATATCATCGGTTAGAAAAACGCCTTTTTCAAACATAACGCCCTCAAAGGTGAGCGCCGATTTTTCCACAACCTTAGATAAATCGCCTGCGGCAAACTCGCTTTTGTCGGCAACTTCTTCGCTTTTAGCAAGTTCAAGCAGGTCGGCGACGAGTTTGTTCATTCTGTCGCTCTCGCTCTTGATATTTTCAAGCCACTTGTGCTCAGTAGGATTTGTTTCGAGTGCGTCCGCGCTTGCTATGATAACCGACAGCGGCGTTTTAAGTTCGTGCGAAGCGTCAGCGATAAACTGCTTTTGCTTGTCAAAACTGTCGGCCACAGGTTTTGTGATACGCAGGGTGAGTATTCTTGCGGCAAGATAAATAATACCCTCAATAAGAAAATACAGAATAAGAGAATACAAAAGCGTATTGCGCAGCGTTTGCTTTGTGCCTTCGTTGTTTACAATTGTAATAGCCTCGCCTGAAAGGTACGAATACGAGTAATCGGCAAAGTACAAATTGCCGATACTGCTCTGATAACTTTGCGAAATCATTACAGTAGCAATTTTTTCAATATCTTCATCACTTGTACCGTCACCAGAATGGTTGATAACTTCTGAAACAGTGTTGTCGCTGTTGAGTTTAACCGTATAAACCGTAAAGTCGATAAAACGGATGTCGTCCACGTTTTCGGGTTTGCGGTTGACTGCGCTGCCGTCAGGCTCAAAATCGCCTTTTTTTTGCCCAAAACCGCTGATGTTCATATGAGAAGTCTGGTCAAGGCAACGTTTTACAGATTGATACTGATGATTATATATAACCATATTATATCCGCAGAAAATAGCGGTGGTTATAAGCGTGAGAATCAGAAAAATCACACCAAAGACCTGTAATCTTAGTTTGTTCATTCTTTAATCTCCATTCTGTAACCCATACCGCGAACTGCCTTGATGTTAACGCCTGCGCCGATTGCCTTTAACTTTTTGCGGATAAAGGACAAATACGCTTCAAGGTTGTTTGACTCAATCTCGTTATCGTAACCCCATACCTTGTCGTAAATCTGCTCTTTTGACAGAATTCTGTCAGGGTTGTTGATAAAGTATTCAAGGAGTTGAAACTCCTTATTAATTACATTAATGCTCTCGCCTGTTGAAGTGCAGGTGAGGCTTGATGTTTCGGTGCCGAGTCTGATATCGCCAAACTCAATATAGTCCTTTTGCACGTTTGATGAGTCCTGACGCAACTGAATATTAACCCTTGCGAGGAGTTCGTCCATATGAAACGGCTTTGTGACATAGTCGTTTGCGCCGCCTGTCAGACCCTCGAGTTTATCCTCAAGCATACTTTTTGCGGTGAGCATAATTACCTTTGAAGTTATACCCTCCTCGCGTATCTGGCTGAGAATTTCAAACCCGTTTACGCCCGGCAGCATAACATCAAGAATAATAAGGTCGTAAATTCCGCTTTCGGCATTATAGAGTCCGTCCTCGCCGTCGGTGGAAATATCAACCTCATACTTTTCCTTTTTTAGCCTTGCAGCAATTACGTCAGCAAGTTTATATTCATCTTCTACTACTAAAATACGCATATAATCACCGCCTATATATTAGCATATATTTGAAAAATAGTAAACATTTTGCAACTAAGTTAAGTTGCAAATGGGGTTTTAAAGAGCGCGAGCCCGCAGTGGGGGGACACCGCAGACTCGCTGTATGAAAGGAGAGTGTTTAAAAGGCTTTGAGCCTTTTTTGGGGAAGGGGGTTACTTCCCTTGTCTGAATAATACAACACGAATATTAAACGAACATTAAAAAGCATTAAAACATTATGTTGTGTCTTTGCAATAATGTATTGCAAAATTTGACGATATATGGTATATTGTTTACTATACCATATGAAAGGACACCCGATTATGAAAAAATATATTTCGTTAATACTTGCAGTTATTTTGGTGCTTACGCTCTTTGGATGTTCCAAACCCGAGGAGGAAACCACAACTGCAACAACCACCACAACTACTACGGAAACGACAACCAGCCCGTTTGTTACAGGCGGCAATCCGCTGACAGGTCAAAAGAAATTTGCAAAATCCGCAAAAGGCAAACGCCCTGTGGCAATTGTTGTTGAAAATGCGGAGCCCGCAAGACCGCAGTGGGGTATTGAAACACCCGATATCATTGTTGAGGGCGAAGTTGAAGGCGGTATCAGCCGTATGCTTTGGATATATGCGGACTACAAAAGCGTGCCTGAAAAGGTAGGTCCGCTGCGTTCGGCACGTCCGTCATATGTAAGATTTTCAACTCTGTTTGACGCAATATTTATCCACTGGGGCGGCAGCCACAGCAAAGCGGGATATGAGGGCGGTTACTCAACAATCAAAAGGCTGAAAGTTGACGATATCGACGGAATTAACGGCGGCTCGCTGTTTGGCAGAGACCAGACAAGAGGCACAAGCCTTGAACACCGCGGAATTCTTTACGGCAACAATATTTCGGATACAATCAAAAATAAGGGCTTCCGCGTTAAACAGAAGAAAGATAAGACTTCCTTCACGTTCAACGTTAAAAACAAAAAAGTCGGCAAAGACGCCGCAAACAATGTTGGCGTAACGTTCTCATCAAGAACAAACACAAGAACATTCACCTATAATTCAAAAGACCTTAAATATCATACAAACGACTGGCAGACAGACGTTAAGTTCAAAAACCTTATTGTTCTGCAGGACAGCAGCACATACATCACCACACCGTACAAAGGCGGCTCGACCACCTATCTTAACTACGATTACAAAGGCGGCGAAGGTTACCTGATTTCTATGGGTTCATACACCAAAATCAAGTGGGATGTTGCAGGCGATAAACTTAATATCCGCTCGGCTGACGGCAAGGATATTGCGTTTAACATCGGCAAATCTTATATAGCGTTTTCTTCCACCAACAACGGCGGAAACGTTGCAATTTCATAGCATTATTAAAACAGGCTTTCGTAGCCTGTTTTAATTTTGAGTTTTTAGTTTTGAGCAGTTTCTGCTTGTTCAAGCGCGAGTTTTTTGAACTTGCGGTGTTTTGAAAGATAGATTAACGCAAGCGGAATATCTGCAAGCAGCCACGCTGCCGGTGCGGCTGAACACAAAGGCTATGAGTATTCTGCCTGCAAGTTCACCTGCGCCCGCAACCATATTGGCGTATGTAAAGCCAAGTCCCTGCAAGGTGTTACGAAGCACAAACAGTACAGCGACGAGACTGTAACACTGGCAGGTCGCAAGTATGTACCTGTTTGCCGCTGTAATCATTTCTGCATTCGGCGAAGTCATAAACAGCGACACCATCGGTTTGCTGATTAAATACAGAATTATGCTCATTGCAATCGACACGCAGAGGTCGAGCAGGAATATCCTTTTGACCGACTTCACAATCCTGTCGTAATTTTTTGCGCCGTAATTCTGCCCCACGAAAGTTTGTGTAGCAACACCCAGGCCCGACATAGGCAGGTTTGTAAGATTTTCAACCCTGCTTGCGGCGGTAAATCCTGCAATTACGTTTGCGCCAAACGAGTTAACGGCGCTCTGCAGGCACATTGAACCGACAGAAGTTATTGTAAACTGCAGGGACACAGGAATACCGAGTCCGATTTGTTTGAGAGCAGTTTTTGGGTGGAACTTTAAATCCTCTTTTGTAATCTGCACATCGTCGTTGAGTTTTATGATATAAAATCCCGTGAGCGACGCTGCAGTTATGTGTGAAATCAGCGTTGCAGCTGCTGCGCCCTCAACGCCCCAGCCAAATGTTTTGACAAACAGCATATCAAGACAGAAGTTCACAAACACGCTTATCATAAAGAAATACAGCGGCTTTCTGCTTTCGCCGACTGCCCTTGAAATCGCAGTAAAATTGTTTGAAAGCATTTGAAACGGCACGCCGAAATACAGTATATTAACATACGCAGATGAAAGATTGATAATCTTTGCAGGCGTACCTATAAGTTTGAGCAAAGGTGTTGACAGCAAATGCGCCGTAATGACAATTATAATGCCCACCAAAAGCGCAACAACAATGCTGCTACCTGAATAGTGCGCGACTTTGCGTTTGTCGCCCGCGCCGAACGCGTGAGCAACAGGAATTGTAAATCCGCTTGTCAGTCCGAGCGCAGCACCGATAATAAAAGAATTAATGGAGCCGACATTGCCAACGGCGGCAAGTGCGTCAGTGCTGACATACCTGCCGACGATGATGTTGTCAACAAGCGCATAGTTATACTGCAACAGCGATGACAGCATAATCGGAAGCGCAAAAACTATGATACTTTTTATGGCGTTGCCGCTAAGCATATCAGTTTTACTTTTCATGACATTTGACCTCAAATGTATAGGATTAATATACATTATATACTGTTTAACAAAAAATGCAATACATAATTAAAAAAAGCGGAGAAGGTCTCCGCTTTTTGCTTTTTATTCGTATGTATGATAGTACAGCGCTTTTTCAGTTTTGAGTTGGTTCATCTCATCGGGAACGCTGTGGAAACCGACTGCATAGCGCTTGTTTGCAGGGTCCCAGAGGAAGTAGGAAGCAACAGCCTCCTCAAGCTGCTTTGCAATATCGTCGGGAGCATAGAAAATTGTCGGCTCCTCGCCCGGCTCGTGGTCAACCTCAACTGCAACGTAAGGCTCCTCCATAAGCACAATATGCTTAATTACGCCCTCTTCGTAAAGCTCTTTCACTGCAAGGCCGAGAGTTCTGTGGTCCTTGTGGTGCGCCTCCGGCTTGTTCGGATAGATTGAGCAAACCGTAGCCTCGGGGTCAATGCTCGCAACAAAGCCCTTTATAATTTCCTTTGCTCTGTCAAGCGTAATGTTGCCGTCAACAATTCTCTCCTCAGGGAAGTGAACGTTCTCACGCTTTACGCCGAGAGCGGCACAACAGCCGAAAAGCTCCTGGTCGCGCGTTGCGGTGAAATCCTCCTTTGTAAGGTCAAAAACGTGCTGCTCGCCGCACTGGTCGCAGAATTCGCGGTTACCGAGACGCAGTCTTACATTTGAGCTTGCGCCGTCCGTTACGATGATAACGTGAACATCGTAGCCGTTTTTGACAGACGCGGCAATATCAATGCCCATCGTCAAAAGTTCATCGTCCTGATGCGGTGCAAAATAAATCACCGTATTGCTTGGTTTTTCTAACATAGCTATCGCCCTCTTTCTTTTTATATATTTCCCTTGTATTATAACATATCACAGCAATATTACAAGAAAAAAATACAGCACTGCAGAAAATTCTGCAGTACTGTATATAAATTGTGAAATTATTTGATTTTTATGTTCTTTGAAGCAGACCACGAAGAATAGTATTTTGTTTTGCCGACAGTTTTGTATGTGCGAACTCTGACAAAATATTTTTTGTTTGATTTAAGTTTTTTAACAGTTGATTTAACCGTGCTGTTTTTGGCTACTGTAACAGTTTTTGCAGAGGCGAAATTGCTCTTCAGACTATACTGAATCTGGTAGCCTGTTGTCTGTGCAGCCTGTTTTTTCCACTGTACTGTAAACTGTTTTTTGCCTGCTGTAAGTTTTGAAATCGCGGTTGCTTTAGGATTGATTTTAAATGTCTTTTTAACAGCGCCTGTGTAGTTGCCCTTGCCTGTTACGGTGAAAGTTGCTGTGCCGACGTTTTTATTTGCAGTGTACTTAACTGTGTAGTCGGTTCCGTTTTTGAGCGTTTTGCTGCCGAGTTTAACCGTTATGCTCTGCGTAATGTTTTTGCCGGTATAAACTTTGTTTTTAATGCCTGAAACCGTTGCCTTAGCAATGCTTGTTTTAACAACGGGCGGCGTTACAGGTGACGGCACGTCGGGAGTTGGTGTAACAGGCGTTTGCTTGTCGCCGTTATAAACAAACTCGGTTGCGGCAATCCTGTAGTTATACTGACCCTCAACCGGAACTTTAACATACGACGGAGTGAGCGACGAAGCGGAAACGCTGTCGTTCTTTTCAAGATAATAATAGAAAGTATCTCCCGCCTGAACGCCGTCGTTTGCTGTGAAGTCGTATACTTCTTCGCCCCACTGAACAGCATATTTTTTGCCATTTGCGTCGGTATAAACCTGCATCCACGAATAGTTGACGCCGTTATCACGTTCAAGATATACATCCGCCATTCCCGTAACGATTTCCCAGCCTGACGCGGCAAACTCCTCATCGGTTAAATAGATAGTTTTAAAGGTTTTGTCCTTAATGAGTTTTGTGCTGCCCTGAGCAGGCACATAGCGGCTGATTGCATAGCCGTAAACGGTCACGCCGCCGGACTCGGAAGAATATCTGGAACATCCGTAAATACCGTTGGCGTCGTCGGGATTTCGTACCTGGTCGGCGCTGTAGTGCCAATCTGCGTCAAGGTTGTCCTCGTCGTAGAAGGCAACCTGTGCAGGTTCTTCTGACGGCTCCTGACGCGGAGCATACTCGGTCTGCTGACCCCATTCATCCTCTGTGTATTCAAGGCTGCCATGTTCGCCAAAACTGTTATCTTCAATATATGTATCATATTTTGGCAGGTAGACATAGCGGTGTACCCAGAAGAACACAGTATCCTCATCATCGCCTTTGAAGCCCTGTGAAACTGCATAAACACCGTCAGGGTCAGAAACAGAATCGCACACTAATCCGCCCCAAAATTGATAACCGGAAAGGTAAACGCCGTCAATAGATTCTGTGCGTTCCAGTACGCAGTCGCTCTTTGTTACGTTAACGCTCTGCGAGTTTTCAAACGAGAATGATTCGCCAATACTTTTTGCAGTTGAGCCGACAATTTCCGCAACGCAGTCGTTACCGTAAAGATTAACCTTAATATCGCTGCCGAATGTCACCTTGCCTGCCGTGCCTTCTGCCTGGACAAAAATTGCACTGTCAAAGTTTTTGCGCTTGTTGACGGTGAGTTCACCGTTACCCGTAACAGTGAGGTTGCCGCCGTAGCCGTCGCCCCATACAACAATCTGTTCAAGCGAAGTTTTACCGTCAATCCTGATGGTAAAATCATCGCCCATCATATTTGCGCAGACGCGGAGTTTTGTGTCCGCAACATCGCTGTCAAACCTTAACTCATTTGCGCTTTTAACATAAGTAATGCCGGGATATGTACTTGTGTGGGCGGTAGATTCGCTGTAAAAATCATATCTGTTGCCTGTCTGCGCGCCTTTTTCGTCAAGTTGCTCTGCGTAGAGAAAAGCGTAAGGCGCCTCGCTCGGTCCGTTGTCGGCAAAAACCGACATCGGAAACATCGCGAGTGCAAGCATAGCCGTCATCAGTAATGCAATAATTTTTTTCATTTTAATCATCTCCTTTATTAGATTAAGTAAATTATATCGTGTAATAGAATTATATCGTGTAATAGACTGTTGGCGCAATACTATTGAATTTTTGACATTGACAAATCGGAAATCGTCACATATAATGTGCCTGTAATGATATAATTACAGCGGTGATGATTATGACATTTGGACAGGCTTTGAAGGAGCATATGAAAAAGTGCGGTTGCAGCGCCAAAGAACTTGCCGCCGCAAGCGGAATATCGCAAAGTAGCATAAGCCGCTATAAAAACGGAGAACGTGCGCCGTCAAGAAACAGCAAAACGCTTGAAAAACTTGCAAAAGGTTTAACTATGCTTGAGCAAAACAACGGCATAGACGCAGATTTTGAAACTGTTTACGCCGATTTACAGGCGTGTGCCGACAGCGACGGTATTGATACAAGCGCGTTGGTTGAAAACCTTAACACGCTTATGAACCTGCTTGCCATCAGCAACGGCAAACTTGCGCAGGCGATTAACTATGACCCATCACATCTGTCGCGCATACGCTCAGGCAACCGCAATATTACAAAGCCTGACGATTTTGCAAGGCAAATCAGTGATTACGTTGTACAAAAGCACTGCAATCCCGATGAAACGGAAAGCCTTAAAACACTGACAGACAGTGACGGTGAAAACCTGAAAAACGACCTGTACAAATGGCTTTGCAGCGGTCAGACAAAAAAGGACGACGCTGTTGCCAAACTGCTGTATTCGCTTGAATCTTTTAATCTTGACGAATACATACGGGCTATTCATTTTAACGATATCAAAGTGCCGACATTGCCGTTTACGCTGCCCACAAGCAAAATGTACTACGGACGCGACAGAATGAAACAGTGCGAACTTGACTTTTTCAGAACCACATTTCTTTCGCGCTCAAAAGACTGTGTATTTATGTGCAGCGATATGCCTATGGCGACGATGGCAAAAGACATTGAGTTTGATAAAAAATGGATGATGTCCATTGCGGTTATGCTGAAAAAAGGACTTGAAATAAACATTGTGCATAACCTTGACCGTCCGTGGGATGAAATGATGCTCGGTCTGCAGGCGTGGATTCCTATATACATGACAGGTCAGGTACATCCCTACTACTTTAAAACTATTAAAACTAACATCTATCATCATATAAACTATGTATCGGGCGCTGCTGCAATGAGCGGCGAATGTGTAAACGGCTGTTTTGAAAACGGCAAATATTACCTGACCAAAAGCAAAGACGAAATTGCGTACTACCGCCAAAAGGCAGATGATTTGCTGTCAAAAGCGTCGCCGCTGATGGAAATTTACACCGCCGACAGGAAGAACGAATTTGACGCATTTATAAAAAACGAAGAAAGCGAAGAATCATATCTGCTCGAGGAAGCACAAAAGGTGTTTAACAACATTGAAGTTCGTATCTGCCACGGCAAATGGGTGCTGATTTCAAAAAAGAGCAGCCCGAACATTCACTTTGTTATACGTCACCCGAGGCTAATGCAGGCGATAGAGAACTTTTCTGCTGAAATTGAAGAAAAATAGCGCAAAAAAACGGAGTAGTTAATCAACTACTCCGTTAATGTTTTTATTGTAATTTAGTCAATTTCAACTATCCAGCCTTCAGGCGCTTCGATTCTGCCCATCTGGATACCTGTGAGTGTGTCGTAAAGTTTCTTTGTAACAGGACCCATTTCGTCCATACCCGACGGGAAGCAGATTTCCTCGCCGTGGTTAACGATTTTGCCGACAGGTGAAATAACTGCTGCAGTACCGCAAAGACCGCATTCAGCCATATCTTTAACTTCTTCAAGAGTAACTTCCCTGTGTTCAACTGTAAGACCGAGATATTTTTCGGCAACAATCATAAGCGAACGGCGTGTGATTGAAGGAAGAATTGAACCGCTCTTTGGTGTGACAACCTTGCCGTCTTTTGTAACGAAAAGGAAGTTTGCGCCGCCTGTTTCCTCAACCTTAGTTCTTGTAGCAGGGTCAAGGTACATATTCTCGTCAAAACCGTTGTTGTGCGCGTCAACAATATTGTAAAGCGACATTGCATAGTTAAGACCCGCCTTGATGTGGCCTGTGCCGTGAGGCGCTGCTCTGTCAAGGTCAGATACACGGATTGTGATAGGCTTTGCGCCGCCCTTGAAGTACGGACCAACAGGAGTA
>ONXZ01000131.1 GCA_900321905.1 uncultured Eubacteriales bacterium | reverse complement strand
CCGCAACCATCAAAGAAAAAATTCCGAGCAGAAATAACAACTTTCATAAAATCCCACCTTATACACCTATAATAAAACCTTAAAGTCAAAAATGCAAGGCTGAAATAAGCCTTGCATTTTGTTTAGTCTATTCCCATTCCACGGTTCCGGGGGGTTTAGATGTGATGTCGTATACCACGCGGTTTATGTGAGGAACTTCGTTGGTTATGCGATTTGACACCTTTGCAAGAATATCGTAAGGAATTCTTGCCCAGTCTGCTGTCATAAAATCGTCTGTTGTTACCGCTCTGATTGCAACAAGGTTATCGTATGTTCTGTGGTCGCCCATAACGCCGACGGTGTTGACACCCGGCAGTACGCAGAAGAACTGCGCGAGGTTGCGCTCGTAGCCGTTTTTAGCCATTTCGTCGCGCAAAACTGCGTCTGCGTCCTGCAGGATTTTCACCTTTTCAGCAGTTATTTCGCCAATGATACGCACGCCGAGTCCCGGGCCCGGGAACGGCTGACGCCAAACAAGTTCTTTTGGTATTCCAAGTCTTTCGCCGACACGTCTTACCTCGTCTTTAAACAGGTCTGCAAGGGGCTCGATTATGCCGAGGAACTCGACATCGTCAGGTGTTTTAACACGGTTGTGGTGCGTTTTAATAACATCTGCGTCGCCCTTGCCTGACTCAATGCAGTCGGGGTAAATTGTACCTTGTGCAAAATAACCTCTGTCGTTTTGCTTGCGGATTTCATCCCAGAAAACGTTAAAGAATTCTGTGCCGATAATCTTGCGCTTTTGCTCGGGGTCAGTCACGCCTTTGAGTGCCTTCATAAAATGCTCACCACAGTTTACACGCACAAAATTCATATCAAACATTTTTGTGAAAGTCTGTTCAACCATATCGCCCTCATCTTTGCGCATAAGCCCCTGGTCGACAAAAACACAAGTGAGTTGCTTGCCGACGGCACGCGACAGAAGTCCTGCCGCTACAGAACTGTCCACGCCGCCTGACAGACCGAGTATTACATTTTTATCGCCAATCTGCCGGCGGAGTTTTTGCACAGTGTCGTCAATAAAACTGTCCATAACCCATTCGCCTTTGCAGTGGCAAACTTCGTACAGGAAGTTGTAAAGCACCTGGTCGCCAAATTCGCTGTGAGTAACCTCGGGGTGGAACTGAACGGCGTAAATGCCTTTTTTGGTATTGTGCATTGCCGCGCACGGGCAATCGTCGGTTGTGCCGACAATCTCAAATCCTTCAGGTGCTTTAGCAATATAATCGGTGTGGCTCATCCACACAACGGATTTTTGGGGAACATTCGCAAAAATCGGCGACTCGCCGTGAGTGAACTCAATCTTGCCGTACTCGCTGACAGGCGCGGTTTTAACCTCGCCGCCAGCCATCCATGAAATAAGTTGGCAACCGTAGCAAATACCGAGAATCGGCACGCCGATATCGAGAATATCCTTTGTGTAATGCGGCGAACTCATATCAAAAACCGAGTTTGGTCCGCCTGTGAATATAATGCCTTTGTACTTTTGCTTTTTGATTTCTTCAAGCGGCGTGGTGTAGGGCAAAATTTCCGCATAAACCCTGTGGTCACGCACTCTGCGGGCAATAAGCTGATTGTACTGTCCGCCAAAATCAAGAACTAAAATCTTTTCCATACAGTCCTCCTGTGCTAAAACGTTAATTGTATTATATACAATACAAAATTCAAGTTCAAGCCTTAATTAAAATTAATCTGCCGCCGCTATTGAATAACCCGCAAAAAAATGTTATAATTCACATAACAATTTATTATGTGATGAAATCGGAGAGAAAAATGGCTAAAAACCTGATTATCGGTCAGTCAGGCGGACCGACTGCTGTTATAAATTCGAGCCTTGCGGGAGTCATTGACCATGTGCTTGCAAGCGACAAAATCGACAAAGTTTACGGTATGATTAACGGTGTTGAGGGATTGCTTGAAGATAATGTGGTTAACCTTTCATCTATGTTTGAGCATATGCCGCACGAGGTTAACAGGCTCAAGCACTCGCCTGCGATGTTCCTTGGTTCCTGCCGATATAAACTGTCCGGCAGCGACAGCGAGTTTGAAAAAATTTTTGAGATATTTAAAAAATACGATATCGGCTATGTGATTTACACAGGCGGTAACGACTCAATGGATACAGTTAAAAAACTGTCCGACTACGCAAGCAAAAACGCGATTGATATCAAGGTTGTGGGCATACCTAAAACGGTTGATAACGACCTGCAGGGTATTGACCACTCGCCGGGATTCGGCTCTGCGGCAAAATACATTGCAACCTGCGTGCGTAACGTTGCGTATGACACAAGTATTTATTCAATCAAGAGCGTACATATTATTGAAGCGATGGGCAGAAACGCAGGATGGCTAACTGCTGCGTCAGTTCTTGCACGTCAGGACAATATGCCTGCTCCGCACCTTGTTTATATGCCCGAAGTTCCGTTTTCTGTTGAGCAGTTTTTGAGCGATGTTAAGGCAAAACTTGAGGAATACAACTCTGTTATCGTGGTTGTCAGCGAGGGTATTCGCGACGCTGACGGCAATTATATTGCAGAAGGCGGCTGCTCGCAAGACGGTTTTGGTCACGCTCAACTCAGCGGCGTCGGCGCTTATCTTAAAACTGTTATTGAGGACGAAATAGGTTGTAAAGTCAGGGCGCTTGAGCCGTCTGTACTGCAGCGAAGCGCGGGTCATATCGCCTCGCTTTGTGATGTAAACGAGGCGTTCAATCTCGGCACAGTTGCGGTTAAGGCTGCCGAGGAAGGCAAAACGGGCGTGTTTGCAACGCTCAGCCGAATTTCGGACAAACCGTACTGCGTAAAATACAGCACCGAACGGGTTGAGGTTGTTGCAAATGCTGAAAAAGTTGTTCCGCGTTCCTGGATTAACGCCGAGGGAAACGACGTTACCGATGAGATGGTACGCTACCTCAAACCGCTTATCCGAGGTGTTGCTCAGACGCCTTACCGCGCAGGTCTGCCGGATTACATCGACATCCGCCACCTTGATATCAAAAAACAGAGATACACAAACGAAGACTAAGGTGAATTATGGAAGAACTTAGCAGAAAAGGTCACCGTCAGCGAGTTAAAGATGCTTATCTGAAAAGCGGACTTGACTCCATGCCTGACCACAATGTGCTTGAACTGATTTTGTTTTATGCTATTCCGCAAAAGGACGTTAAACCGCTTGCATACGAACTGATTAATCACTTTGGCAGTCTTGAAAATGTTATTAACGCAGATATCAAAGAACTGATGCTTGTAAACGGTGTTAAAGAGCATACGGCAATTTTGATTTCGCTGTTTAAAGGAGTTAACCTGCGTGTTAATCAAAACTGTGCAAAGGAAAAGTACCGCAGTTATGAAAGTATTGCAAAATATTCGTCTATGATGCTACGCTCATATACAAATGAAGTTATAATGATTGTGACGTTTGATAATAACAACAGCATTATCAACACACATATACGCGACGGTGGCACAGTTAACCGTGCGCAAATCAGCAAAAAAGATATTGCGGAAATTGCACTGCGCGACAATGCGTCGTCACTTGCGATTGCCCACAATCATCCGGGCGGAAATACAAACCCGTCTATTGCCGATATAAATATGACACAGGAATTATCCGTTTTTCTGAGGCAGATAAACGTTAGACTTATCGACCACATCATTGTCGGTGAAGGCGGCAAAACCGAATCAATCAAAAGCAACTCTAAATACATGAAGTTTTTCGACTAAGTAAACGGCTGGCTTTCTCCAAAGAGAAAGCCAGCCGTTTGTTTATGCAAACTGGTTTGTTTTGCTGTTATACTCAAAACCTGCGTCGGCAAGTTTTTGCACAAGTTCGCTTTTGTCCTCGCCCAAATCGTCGCACAACTCGTCGAGTGAAGCGTAACTGTCCCTGAGTTTCATATTAATCATACTGTATAAAATAAATGGGTCATTCGGCAAACTCATAATACAACCTCTGTCAAAAAAATTACGCATTGATTTTATCACAACAATGCCGTTTTGCAAATAATCGTCTGGTTTTAGCGACCTGCAAAACAGGAGGAATTATAATTCGTTAATGTATCTGCACGCGGCAAGAGCGGCGATTGTACCGTCCGCTGCGGCTGTGGTTACCTGGCGTGTAAATTTGCTGCGGCAGTCGCCTGCAACAAATATGCCGGGAGTTTTTGTTGTACATTCCTCGCCTGAATCAAAGTAGCCGAAACTGTTGAGGTCGGCAAGGTCTTTAAACGGCTCGTTTTCAGGTATAAGACCGATTGCGACAAACAGTCCGTCGCACTTAACGGCTTCCTTTTCGCCGTCTTTTTCAATCTCAACACCTGCGAGTTCACTGTCTTTGGTGATGAGGCCTGTGATTTTTACGCCTGTGTATTTTACTACATTGTCGCGTGCAAAAAGCACTTGCTGCAATTTTTCTTCACCTGTGAAATTTGGCAAATCCTGCAGCATTATTACGCGGCTGCACTTGTCCGACAGCAGTATTGCCTCCTGCAGTGCGGAGTTTCCGCCGCCTGCAACGCAGACTGTTCTGTCCTTGTAAAAATCGCCGTCGCATACCGCGCAGAACGATATACCCTCGCCGACGAGCTCATTCTCGCCCTCAATGCCGAGCATACGGTGCTTTACGCCTGTGGCAATAACAACTGCCTTGCACTCGTATTCGCCGCCCTCCTCGGTTTTAACGGTCTTTGTAGCGCCGTTATCCTCAATGGCGCAAACGGTTTCAATCTCAAATTCAGCGCCCTGCTCAAGAATCTGCGAAAACAGCTTGTC
>ONXZ01000089.1 GCA_900321905.1 uncultured Eubacteriales bacterium | reverse complement strand
TTCTCCTTCGCCTTCGCCTGGCCGATATAGTCGGACAGTTGTTTGGGGCGCAGAGAATTTTCAATCTCTGTATCTTCAGGGGTGTATTCGGGAGCAGCAAGCCTGCTCTCAAAATCCATTTCGTTTTCTATCATTTTATCACCTGTTGGTTAATTATAATTGTGATGAAAGTTGGCGCAAGCCTTTGCGCACCATCTCGTCAACTGACAGTGATTTATCCATTGCGCCGATTACCGTTGCGGCGTCGCTCTGGGTGAAGCCGAGGGAAACGAGAACTTCCACCGCTTCCTGCGCGTCGTTTGACGATGCGACCGACTGCACATTCCGGACATCTGCAACTGATGACGAGCCGATTCCGACCATCTTGTCCTTGAGTTCAAGCACAACCCTTTCGGCAGTTTTTTTGCCGACGCCCTGCGCCATCTGTATGGAGCGGACATCGCCGCTTGAAATCGCGACAGAGAGTTTTGACGGAGTGAGAACGCTTAAAATTGCGATAGCCGCTTTGGGACCTATGCCGCTTACTGATATGAGCAGTTTGAACGCTTCAAGTTCATCAACTTCAAAGAAACCGAACAAGTCGAGCGCATCCTCACGCACGGACATATATGTAAAGAGGTTAACCTCGCTACCGATTGAAGGCAGTTCTTTGAGCGTTGTCATACTGACAAAGCACTTGAAGCCGACTCCGCCGCACTCAACAACCGCAAAGTTCGGGTCTGTATAAGTGAGTATTCCTTTAACGTTATAAATCATAAACTTTCACCCGTTTGTTTTTTAATCATTTCGTTAAGTTTGCCGATTGACGAGCCGCTGACGTGACCGTGACAGATTGCCATTGCAAGCGCGTCCGCCGTGTCGTCAGGTTTTGGAACGGAAGCAAGACCGAGGATACTTTTTGTCATCTCCTGCACCTGCTTTTTCTCCGCCCTGCCATAGCCTGTAACAGACTGCTTGACCTGCAGAGGGGTATACTCGTAAATATCTTTGCCGTACATCTGCGCCGCAAGCGTGATAACTCCCCTCGCCTGAGCAACGTCAATAACCGTCTTTTGGTTTGAGTTATAAAACAGTTTTTCCATGCTCATAGCGTCGGGCTTATACTTTTCAAACAGATAGCACATATCGTTGTAGATAATCTGCAAACGTTCGGGGAACGGCGTGCCTGCTTCGGTAGTGATTGCACCGTAGCCGAGTACATTAAACTTGCCGTGATGATATTCAACTGCGCCCCAGCCGACTATTGCATAGCCCGGGTCAATGCCTAAAACCACCATTTTGCCTACTCCCCCATTTTATATTCAATACATTATACCATAAACATTGAACGTTTGCAATATTATAATATAATAAATTATAGTATTTCATACAATATTATAACCGCAGCAAAAACTGCGGTTAGTGGATAGTGATTAGCAGACGGTGTTACCTTTTGAGTTGGTGGACAAATTTTTCAAGTTCTGTTATATTGAACGTGTACGCACCTGAATCTGTGTCAGGAATGTAGTAACGCGCCTTGAATTCGCCATTCAGCACGGTGAACGCCTGTTTGAGGGTGTTAACCATATAATCGGCGCACTGTCGTGCGTTAGAGCCGCTGACGATAACCGCGCCAACTTTTTTAGGCTTTGCAATAGGAGGATTTGCTCCCCTGCAAAATCTTGCCGAATAGTAACGTTGAAAACGGTCAACAAGCGCCTTCAGCGGCGCGGGGAAAAAGTTATTGTAAACAGGTGTAAAAAACACGATGTAGTCGGAATCCTCAAAGTCCTCAAAGAAAATATCGAGGTCCTTGTTTGAACAACCGTCGTGCTGCTCACAGTAATTGCACGCTGTGCAGGGCGCAGGTGCGAGTTTATAGACATCATACTGCTTGATTTTGCAATCTGCAAAATAAGGAGTCACCTGCTTTATCACCTCTTGGCAAACGCCGTTTTCACGCGGAGAGGCGTTAATAATAACCATCTTTTCCATATGAAACACCTAAATAGAGGCGGATATAATCCGCCCCACTTCTGCTTATTATACTTTGAATTCGTAATTGATGTTGTTTTCCTCGCACCATTCGGCAGCTTTCTTTTTAGCATATGCCGCCTCAAATTTTATGTACGGGTCGCTGATTTCCGGATAGATGTGAAAATACTTCCAGAAGTTTTCAACATAGTCGCCGCCGCTGTAATCGCTGATTTTTTTGCGAAGCTTTTCGCGTTCAATAGTGGGAGCGAAAGCGCGTATAACCTCCTCGCTGTTCACGGTGAAATACGGAATATAGCCGAGAGAAACGAAATACTCGCTATGCGACATATTCTCAGGACAATCCAAAGATGATAACTCTGCGTCAGATTTAACGCTGAAACTGCGAAGCGAAAACCAATACTCGCCAACGCCGCCCCAGCCTTTGCGCAGATTGCCTTCATCTAACTCCAACGTTTTCATTTTAACATTGCACCTCTAATCAATAGATTTCATTAAGCCGCCGTTTTTGATAATATTTTGAATAAACGGCGGAAACGGCTGCGCCTTATACGCCTTGCCGGTAGTAATATTTGTAATAATACCGGAGTCAAAATCAACTTCTACCTCATCGCCGTCTTTAATGTCCTTTGCAGCCTCGTCACATTCGAGGATAGCAAGACCTATATTGATGGCGTTGCGGTAGAAAATACGCGCGAAAGTCGACGCAATTACACAACTTATGCCCGACGCTTTAATTGCGATAGGCGCATGCTCACGCGATGAGCCACAGCCAAAATTAGCCTCAGCGACCATAATGTCGCCCTTTTTAACATTTTTTGCAAAATCTGCGTCAATATCCTCCATACAGTGCGAAGCAAGCCAAGCCTCGTCGCTGCGGTTGAGATATCTTGCAGGGATAATAACGTCGGTGTCTACATTATCGCCGAACTTGTGTACCTTGCCTTTTGCTATCATAAAGACACCTCCTCAGGGTTTGCGATATAGCCTTTTATTGCGGAAGCCGCCGCAACCGCAGGTGACGCGAGATAAATCTCGGAATCAATGTGGCCCATTCTACCGACAAAGTTACGGTTTGAGGTTGAAACAGCCTTTTCGCATGCTGCAAGAATACCCATATGCCCGCCGAGGCAAGGTCCGCAGGTAGGTGTTGAAACTACTGCGCCTGCGTTGACAAAAATCTCCGCAAGACCTTCTTTAATACAGTTAAGGTATATTTTCTGCGTTGCAGGGATAACGATTACGCGCACGCCGTCGGCAACCTTTTTATCCTTGAGAATTGCCGCCGCAGTACGCATATCTTCCATACGTCCGTTTGTGCAGGAGCCAATAACAACCTGGTCAATCTTAATGCTTTCAGGTGCGATATCGTCGACAGTCTTTGTATTTTCAGGCAGATGCGGAAATGCAACTGTCGGTCGGAGAGTGCTAAGGTCAACGGTGATAACACTATCGTATTCCGCGTCGTCGTCCGCCTCAAACACTTTGTACTCGCGCTCACTTCTGCCGTTTACGTATTCAAGTGTTATATCGTCAACAGGAAAAATTCCGTTCTTTGCGCCGCACTCGATTGCCATATTTGCAATGCAAAGTCTGTCATCCATAGACAGTTCTTTAATGCCGTCGCCTGTGAACTCAAGAGACTTGTAAAGCGCGCCGTCAACGCCTATTTCGCCGATTATGTGAAGGATAACATCCTTACCTGAAATATATGCGCTTTTTTTGCCTGTTACAACTACTTTAATTGCGGAAGGCACTTTGAACCACGCCTTGCCTGTAACCATACCCGACGCCATATCTGTAGAGCCTACACCGGTTGAAAACGCACCGAGCGCTCCGTATGTACAAGTATGTGAATCCGCTCCGATAATGCAGTCGCCGCAAGTAACGATGCCCTGCTCGGGGAGCAGAGCATGCTCAATGCCCATGTTGCCGACATCAAAATAGTGAGTTATACCGTGTTGCTTGGCAAATGTGCGCACCTGCTTGCAGTTTTCGGCAGACTGAATATCCTTGTTAGGTGTGAAGTGGTCCATAACAAGAGAAATTCTCGTTTTGTCAAAAACCGAATTTTTATCAAACTTATTCATCTCATTGATAGCAACAGGCGAGGTTACGTCGTTGCCGAGTACCATATCGAGATTTGCCTCAATGAGTTGCCCTGCTACTACGCTGTCAAGACCTGCGTGCGCAGCAAGGATTTTTTGTGTCATTGTCATTCCCATAATATTGTTCCTTTGATTAGAATTTGAGTGTTCAGATTTGAGTTTTGAACATTGCAAAAGGGCATTATGCCCGTTGCTTACAGCAACTCAAAACTGTAAAGAAATTAAGCATTGACATCGTCTGTAAACGAGCCTGAGCCACGCTGAAGCGAAGTGATACCTGTCCTTGCAAGTTCAACGATGCCGAAGTTTTCGTCAAGATAGCCGATGAACTCATCAATAGTTTCGCCTAAGCCTGTGAACTCAAGAGTAATGGTATCGAGTGAAATATCAAGAACGCGAGCGCCGAATATGAGATTATACGCAAGAATTGCGTTTTTATTCTCAACGCCGCGTGCGTTAACTTTAATTAGCAAAAGTTCTAATGAAACTGAATTCTTTTCATCAAGTTGCGCAACTTTCTTAACAATTTCAAGTTTTGAAAGTTGGCGTTTAATCTGACGGAAGTTTTCAGGCTCAGTATAAGTTTCAATAGTCATACGAGAGAATTTGTCATCTTCGGTTTCACTAACCGTGAGTGACGAGATATTATAGCCGCGTCGTGTAAAGAGGCTTGCAACACGCTGTAGAACACCGCTCTCGTTATCAACAAGAACTGATAAAATCAATTTTTCTTTCATTTGCTTACCTCCTTAAAAAACTTCGATAATATCCGTATGAGCGCCACCGGGCGGAATCATAGGAAGTACGTTGGAATCAGGGCTGATTCTGCAGTCAACGAGTACAGGACCATTGTGAGAGAGCGCTTCTTCAACTACCGAATCAATGTCATCGTTGGTATTGATACGGAGTCCTTTAACGCCAAACGCTTCTGCAACCTTGACAAAATCAGTTTTTCTGTGCGGGTCTGTGTCAGCAAAACGGTTGTCGTAAAACAGTTTCTGCCACTGGCGTACCATACCCAGCACTGCATTGTTCATAATAAACACTTTAACAGGCACGTTGTAGGACGCCATTGTTGCGAGTTCCGCAAGATTCATATGGAAGCCGCCGTCGCCTGCAAACATAACGACAGTTCTGTCAGGCTGACCAATCTGACCGCCGATTGAAGCGCCCATCGAATAACCCATAGTACCGAGTCCGCCCGATGAGAGCAGAGTTCTCGGCTGCTTGAATTTGTAGAACTGCGCCGCCCAGAGTTGGTGCTGACCGACGTCTGTAACAACGATAGTATCATCAGGCGTGCTTTCGTCAATCTTTTCAATTAGATTTTGCGGATTGACAAAATCGCCGATTTGAGTTTGGTTAAACGGACGGCGGAAGGAGTCAATCTCCGCCTTCCAGTCGCTGTGGTCAAGTTGCTCAACAGCGCGTGTGAGTTCAGGGATAAGTTCCTTGATATCGCCGCGAAGATGATAATTTGAGTTGATATTCTTATCCATCTCAGCAGCGTCAATATCAATATGCAGAATCTCAGCATTAGGCGCAAACTTGCGTCTGTTACCTGCAACACGGTCAGAAAAACGCGCACCGCAAGTGATAAGAACGTCGCAGTCGTGAGCAGCCTTGTTGCACTCATAGTGACCGTGCATACCGATAAGACCGAGGTGGAGCGGGTGACCGTTTGGAAACGCGCCAAGACCCATAAGAGTTGATACAACAGGTGCGTCGATTTTTTCAGCAAAAGTGATTAAGTCCTCGCCAATGTCTGAAAGCACAGTGCCGCCGCCCACATAAATAAGCGGTTTCTTTGCGCTGCGTATGAGTTCAATCGCTCTTTCAAAAGTGCCTTCAACCGGCTTTGGAGCAGGAGCAGGAACCTGAGCAGGCTCTGCGTTATATTCATACATCGCCGCGGTTACATCCTTAGGAATATCAATAAGTACGGGGCCTTTTCTGCCGCTTGTTGCAATCTTGAACGCGCGGCGGATTGTAGGCGCTAAATCCTCAATATGCTTAACAAAGAAATTATGCTTTGTAATAGGCATAGTAATACCGCAGATATCAACCTCCTGGAAGG
>ONXZ01000130.1:4852-7635 GCA_900321905.1 uncultured Eubacteriales bacterium | reverse complement strand
TTTTCAAGAATTTTAAAGTATGGGAAACAGAACTTGCAGGCAGAAAACTCACCCTTGAAACGGGCAAGATGGCAGGCCTTGCAAACGCATCAATCATGGCGCGTTACGGCGAAACTGAAGTTCTTTGTAACGTAACCGCTTCCGCTAAGCCGAGGGAAGGCGTTGACTTTTTCCCGCTCAGCGTTGACTACGAGGAGAAACTCTACGCAGTAGGCAAAATCCCCGGTTCATTCCAGAGACGTGAGAGCAGACCGAGCGAAAAGGCAATCCTTACATCACGTTGTATCGACCGCCCTATCCGCCCTCTGTTCCCAAAAGACCTTCGCAACGACTGCTCAGTAGTTGCAACAGTTATGTCGGTTGACCCTGACTGCTCACCTGAAATCACAGCGATGATTGGCGTATCCGCTGCAATCGCAATTTCCGACATTCCGTGGGACGGTCCTATTTCAGGCGTAAACGTTGGTCTTGTTGACGGCGAAATCGTTATCAACCCAACGCTTGAACAGCGTAAGGTTTCAGACCTTGTACTTACAGTTGCTTCAACTGCAGACCTTGTTGCTATGATTGAAGCAGGCGCAAACGAAATTGACGACGACACAATGTTCAACGCAATCATGGCAGGCCATGAGGAGAACAAAAAGATTGTTCAGTTCATCAACGGCATTGTTGAGGAAGTCGGCAAAGAGAAGTTTGAGTACGAGTCATCTGACCCTGACCCGGAGATTATGGCAGAGATTGAAGAATTCTGCATTGAGGACGTTAAAAAAGCGCTCGACACAGACGACAAGACTGTTCGTGACGCAGCACTTCTTCCTATCTACGAGGCTGTTCACGAGAAGTTTGACGAGCGTTTTGAAGATAACACAGAAAAAATTGAAGAAATTATGTACCTTGTTCAAAAGCACGTTGTTCGCGCTTGGCTCAAGGACGAACACAAGCGTGTTGACGGCAGAGGTATCGACGATATCCGTCCGCTTAACGCAGAGATTGACCTGCTTGCAAGAACTCACGGCTCAGGCCTGTTCACAAGAGGTCAGACTCAGGTGCTTTCAATCGCAACGCTCGGCACACTTTCAGACGCACAGCGCCTTGACGGTCTTGACGAGCAGACTGAAAAGAGATATATCCACCACTACAACTTCCCGTCATACTCTGTTGGCGAAACAAGACCTTCAAGAGGTCCGGGCAGACGTGAAATCGGTCACGGCGCACTTGCTGAAAAGGCGCTGCTTCCTGTTATCCCAAGTGTTGACGACTTCCCTTACGCTATCCGCGTAGTATCGGAAGTTCTCTCCTCAAACGGTTCAACTTCACAGGGTTCAATCTGCGGTTCAACACTTGCTCTTATGGCAGCAGGCGTGCCGATTAAAGCGCCTGTTGCAGGTATCTCCTGCGGTCTTATCACAGGCGACGACGGCGTTTACGGCGACTTTATGACAATGGTTGATATCCAAGGTCTTGAGGACTTCTACGGCGATATGGACTTTAAGGTTGCAGGTACAAAGCAGGGTATCACCGCTATCCAGATGGACCTCAAAGTTCACGGTCTTACACCTGAAATTATCAAAGAGGCTTTTGCTAAAACTCACAAGGCAAGAAACTACATCCTTGACGAGATTATGCTCCCTGTTATCAGCGAGCCGAGAGCAGAGCTTTCAAAGTATGTGCCTAAGATGGTTACATTCAACATCGACCCTGACAAAATCGGTGCGGTTATAGGCAAGGGCGGCAGCGTAGTTAAAGAACTGCAGTCCACTTTTGAAGTTGAAATTATCACCGAGGACGACGGCAGAATCACTGTTTGCGGCACAGACCTTGACAAGTGCAACGGCGCAGCAGATGTAATCAGCCTTATCGTTAACGGTCCTGAGGTTGGCGCGTTCTACAACGCAGAAGTTACACGTCTTATGGGCTTTGGCGCATTTGCAAAAATCGCTCCGGGCGTTGAGGGACTTGTTCACATCTCAAGACTTGATGTTAAGAGAACTGAAAAAGTTGAGGATGTTGTAAACATCGGCGACTCAATTATGGTTAAGTGCATCGGTATCACCGATGAGGGCAAAATCGACCTTTCAAGGCGCGACGCGCTGATTGAAATTGAAGGTCTTGAGCCTGAAAACGAGGTTGAGGACACTCCTCCGCGCAAACCTCGCCGCGATAACAACAGACGCAGACCGCGCCGTGACTAATCGCTAAAATAATACACCGCGCTGTTTGATTAACAAACAGTGCGGCAAAACAGAGAACAAAAAACAATTTTGCACAAGTTACAAAATCTGTGATTTGTTTTAGGCATTTTTAAGAGACGTAACTAATAAAAATTAGTTGCACATTTTATGAGGAGGACCGCAAGGTTGAAGAAGGCTATTTTATTGGTTTTTTGTGCTGCAGTTGTAGCAGCTGTTCTCGCGTTCTTTGTCACATCAAGCGAAAGTTTTAATACAATTGATGATGTTACAGCTACAAAAGTAACAGACACTACTGTCAACACAGTAACCGTTGAGTGGAACGCCGTTAAAAAAGCAGGTACATACCGCGTGTACTACGCAGAAAACGGCGGTGAATATATAACTACAGAAACTAAACACACAAATATTGAAATCCCTAACCTAAAACAGGGAACACATTACATTATATATGTAAACGCTGTCAAATCACATTTTGGCAAAACTATTGAGAGCGAAAATCACGAGTCCGTAAAGACCTGCACCGTGCCTGAAGCCGGCAAGGTTACAAAGATTACGTCTGACGACTATGCTTCCATCACAGTAAAGTGGAAG
>ONXZ01000130.1:0-4831 GCA_900321905.1 uncultured Eubacteriales bacterium | reverse complement strand
GCTGACGGCTACCAGCTCGCATACGGCAAAGGCAAGAGCGTTAATGACAAAACAATTGACATCGAAGGCACTGACAGTCCTTCGCAGGTCATTGAAGAACTTGAGCCAAGCACACAGTACAGCGTACGCGTGCGTACATACCTGAAAGACGGCGAAAAGAAAATCTACGGCTCGTGGAGCAAAACCGTTACAGTAACCACCGCAAAGGAGCCAAAACTTCCGGACACCATTGACCCGAACAAAAAGATGGTTGCCCTGACATTTGACGACGGCCCCGGTTACAACAAGTCGTCCGACAAAATCCTTGATATACTTGAAAAATACAATGCGCACGCCACCTTCTTTATGGTTGGTAAAAACGCGCAGGATATGCCGGATAACCTCAAGCGCAAGGTTAAACTCGGTTGCGAACTCGGCAACCACACAATGACTCACGAGCGCTACGGCAAGCAGATGAAAGCGTCCGATATAAAGAAATGCTCTGACGCTATCTACAAGGCTTGCGGCAAACGCCCGACAGCGTTCCGTCCGCCCGGAGGTTTTTCAAACAAGATGATTGCCACCGAGTGTAAAAAGGAAAAAATGGCCATGTATTACTGGTCTGTTGACACAGAGGACTGGGACTCGCGCGACGCTAAAAAGATATACAGCAAAGCGCTCAAGAATATCAGCGACGGTGATATCGTCCTTATGCACGAGATTTATGACGAAACCGCAACCGCGGTTGCAAAACTTGTGCCGAAACTTATTAAGGACGGCTATCAACTTGTAACCTGCGAGGAACTTATACTCGCAAAAACAGGCAAGCCGCCTGTTCCGGGAGTGCTGTATTTTGACAGCGAGCAGTCTAACGAAAGAGGTTATTAGACACGCGTTTATTATTGCCATATAATGCAAGAAATTGCGTTATATGGCACATTTTTCGCCTTTTAAGCCACTTGCTTTTTGTACAAAAATATGCTATACTTCAAATTGTAAAAATAAAAAATGTGGTAGGAGAACCGTTATGTCTTCCAAAACTAAAGACGCGATCGTTTCTGCTTTTCTCACGCTCGTCGAGAGCGAGGATTTTGACAGAATTACAGTAACCGATTTGGTTGAGATGTGTGACATCAGCAGACAGACCTTTTATTATCACTTTGACGACATCGACCAAATGTTATGCTATGCATTTGACAAAGAAACCGTACAAATTCATACTGCACACGAGTCGGATATCTGGACGAGTTATGCAGAGGATTATGTGGCATTTTTTAACAAATTTGATGTATTAATGCGAAAATCGCTAAAATCAATATCTTTTGTGTTAATCTATAAACTGATAACTAAAAGTTTTGCTGATTGCCTTTTTGCATACTTTAACTACAAAAAGGGCGAACAGTTTGCAACGGCAAAATCAACGGAATATCTTATCACCCTGCTTTCAGGCGCGTTTTCATCGCTGATTGTCAGCGAGATACAAAAGGAAAAGAGCGACTACGCAGATGTGTTCGGCAAACTGACCGCAGCGCTTACAGACTTTACACTATAACAAAAATCACCTTAACGCTTATGCATTAAGGTGATTTTTTGTTTTTGCGAATTGCATCACTCGCTATCAACTTTTGACTCGAACTTTATACGTTTTGATTCGATTTCTTCAAACACGTTTTCCTTTGTCCACCTGCCGTTTACGCCCATCGCGCGGCAGCCGAGAATAAAATGCAGTTTTGCTATGCCAAAATCTACGCTCTTGTCGGAATAAGGGTCCTCAACACTTGCCGACAGCACGCCGTTTTCGTACCTGAAGCGCACGGGACGGCGGTTAACCGCAGACGGCGCTTTTTCAACAAGTTTAAGACCGTTGATATACGCCTCGGGAAGTTTGTCATCAAGCACATCGAACATATCGGGGTACGTCTTGTTCTTTTTGTGCGTTGCGTTGTACATAGTTTTTTCGACAACGTTCAGGCTGTTTTTTGGCCTGCCGATTGTTATAACGGCATAAATACGCTCATTGCGCGGAATGTCAATCGTTTCGTAAACCTTGTTTTCGTTATATGTGCCTGAAACCCAGCAGGTGCCGAGACCGTGATAAACACACTGCAAAACAATGCTTTCACCGTAATAACCGGCGTCTTCAAGCGATTTCTGATTGTCGCCGCCGCAGACAACAATCATTGAAAACTTGCCCTGAAAAATCCTGAAATACGGTGTAGCGTCCTCAACAAAGATAAAATGAAGCCCTGCGGTTTTGTTGACAGCGTCAACCATCTCCCTGACAACGTTCATCGTGTCCTCGTCGAGCGGTTTTGATTTGTACGCCCTGCGCGAGCGGCGCATATCTATCGCTTTTATATATTCTTCGTTTGTCATACTGCCTGTCCTTTTATAATTCATAACTAATAGTCTGCAACCATTGTTACAGACTATTATACCACACTTAATATTCAAACTCAACATTATACTTCTTTGCCCACACATATATTTGCAGAACATACGCAAGCACCTGCGGCGTGCGCATAAGTTGACCGTACCACGGTTCTGTCATCGACTCAGGCTCACGCATAATTGCACGGACTTTCTGCCCGTCAATCATCTCACACAGCGGCGAGGTACTGTCGGTCAACACACCCTCGACCATCTTGCATACCTCGTTAAGATACACAGGGTTGAATGTTTTTGGATACGGACTTTTTTTGCGCCAGGTGATAACTTCCGGCAGGTCATTTTCAAATGCCTTGCGCAGAATTCCCTTTTCCCTGCCGTTATACGCCTTAATGCTCCACGGCATATTGTAGGCGTATTCCACAATTCGCCAGTCGCAAAACGGTACGCGCACTTCGAGCGACGACTCCATACTCATAACGTCTTTGCGCACAAGGAGAGTTTGCATAAACCAGTTCATATTCAGCACAAACATTTCGCGCATACGTTTTTCAAGTGCAGTGTCGCTGTCAAGTTTGCTGACATCTTTGAGCGTGTCGCGATAAGCCTGCAGAACGTAATCTTCGCCCTCGGGCAAGAAGCCGTCACGCATTATGCCGCGGCGCGCCGCTGTACTGCGAGCCCACGGAAATGTGTCCTCAAACAGAATTTCTTTTCTGTGATACCAGGGATATCCGCCGAATATTTCGTCCGCGCATTCGCCCGAAAGACAGACGGTATAATCTTTTTTGACCTCTTTGCAAAACAGAAGCAGGCTCGAATCAACATCGGTAAATCCGGGGCAGGTTCGCGCCTCAGTCGCCTTAATCAGCGCCTGCGCCACCGATGTGTTATCAAGCACAACGTTGTGGTGGTCGCTGCCGATATAATCGGCAATCAGGTCAATGTAGTCAGAGTCTTTATTTGGCTGAAAGCGGCTCGCCTCAAAGAATTTGTCGTTGTCAACGTAGTCAACTGAGTAAGTAGACAGCGTTTTGCCACCCTCGCGGTAGTAGTCGGAAGCAACTTTTGAAATAATTGACGAGTCAAGACCGCCGCTCAAAAACGTGCATAGAGGCACATCGCTGACAAGTTGGCGCCTTATGGCGTCGCTCACAAGAGCGTGGGTATGTTCCTGCGCTTCCGTGCCGGTTTCGCTAAACGGCTGCGCCGTAAGTTCCCAGTATTTTTGCACGATGGTTTTGCCGTCTTTGTAGTACATATACGCCGCCGGCGGTAACTCTTTTATCTGTTTGAACACGGTTTTGCCGATTGTTTTTGCGGGGCCGAGCATAAAGATTTCGCACAGACCTTCACGCGAGCAGACAGGCTCAACTCCCTTTACATAGAGCAAACTTTCAATGCGCGAAGCAAACGCAAAAGTATCACCGACTTGCGCATAATACAGTGGTTTTACGCCAATTCTGTCGCGACAAAGGAAAAGTTTTCGCTCTTCCTCATCATACACACCGTAGGCAAAAATGCCGTTAAACTTCTGCGCGCTGCGCTCGTGCCACATATGAAACGCTTTAAGTACAACTTCGGTGTCACAATCGGTGTCAAATTTATAGCCATGACCTTCAAGTTCACGGCGCACCTCGGCGGTGTTGTAAAGTTCGCCGTTATATACGATTGTGTACTTGCCAAAGCGCATCGGCTGCGCGCCGCGCTCAACGTCAATAACTGCAAGCCGCCTGTGAATCAGCGCAGCGTCGGGCAAAATATACTCCCCTTTAGCGTCAGGACCACGCATACGCAGCGAACTGCTGATTTTGTCAATACATTCCTTTTCATTTCGCAAATCTATGGAATCGCTCAGTATTCCCGCTATTCCGCACATATAATCACCTCACAATTATCATATGCAGCACACGGAAAAATGTAAAAATTTCTGCGATGTTTTTTGCAAAAAGTATTGACTAATGAGGTGGGTTGTGATATATTATTAAGGCGTTGAAGATACGCTGGTGTAGCTCAGTTGGTAGAGCAGCTGATTTGTAATCAGCAGGTCAGGGGTTCAAGTCCGTTCACCAGCTCCACGGGGCAACAATAGTTGCCCTATGATTTGGAAGAGTTCCCGAGTGGCCAAAGGGATCAGACTGTAAATCTGACGTCAACGACTTCGGTGGTTCGAATCCACCCTCTTCCACCATTCCGACACTCTTTTTCAAAGGGTGTCGGTTTATTTATATCAACCGAAAAACCGCACAAATAGGGAGTTTCGGGCGTTCCGACTAAAAACTGAATAAACCGAATATATGACTGAATAAACAAAATTGGCAGTCAATTGGCAGTCAATTTCAAGCATAAAAACACCGCCGATCGCTTGCACAAGTCCGTAAAAAATGGACAATAGAAAAAAGAACCCCCTTGATGTAGAATATACATCAAGGGGGAATTTTAATGCCAAGAAGTTATGAACACA
>ONXZ01000129.1 GCA_900321905.1 uncultured Eubacteriales bacterium | reverse complement strand
TAGGTGATGTCGGCGGCGTAGGCCGCGCGGCGCTCGTCGTTTTTCATGCTGTTGAGCACCACGCCCACCGCCGCCATGGTAATGGAAAGGGAGGTGCCGCCGGCGCTGAAAAAGTCAGAAAAGCACTTATTGCAACTGATATTAACAAAGACGACATCACAATCACCGGCTGTATCGGTATGTGCTACCTTGAGCCGATTGTTGATATCTATGACGGTGACGAACTCACAAGACTTGTAAAAGTCAGCGAAAATGACGCTGAAAAAATTGCAGAGTTCATCAAAACAAAGAACAAGGAAGTTATTTCTGAACTTGTTGTGTCTGATGAGGACAAGGAATTCCTTGACAAGCAGACTCGTATTGCACTGCGCAGGTGCGGTGTTATCAATCCTGAGGAGATTGATGCGTATATTGAAGCAGACGGCTACACAGCGCTCAAAAAGGCTGTTAGTGAGATGTCGCCTGAAGATGTAATTGAAGTCATCAAAACATCGGGTCTTGCAGGTCGTGGCGGTGCAGGCTTCCCTACGTGGTTTAAGTGGAACGCCGCACGTCAGAGCGAGGGTGATGAAAAATATCTTATTTGCAACGCTGACGAGGGCGACCCGGGTGCGTTTATGGACAGGGCTGTTATTGAGTCAGACCCTCACAATCTTATTGAAGGTATGCTTATCGGCGCATACGCTATCGGTGCAAAGCACGCTGTTGTATACGTCCGTGCTGAATACCCGCTTGCTATCAAACGCCTTGAGCGTGCTATCAGGCAGGCTGAGGAAAAAGGCATTATCGGCAACAATATCTTCGGCACTGACTTCTCCTGCGATTTCTACATCAAGGCAGGCGCAGGTGCATTCGTTTGCGGTGAAGAAACCGCGCTTATCGAATCACTTGAAGGTCACAGAGGTATGCCGAGGCTCAAGCCTCCCTTCCCTGCTCAGTCAGGCTTCTGGCGCAAGCCATCAAACATCAACAACGTTGAAACCTTTGCAAACGTCGGCTGGATTATTAATAACGGCGGTGAGGCGTTTGCTTCTATGGGTACGGAAGGCTCTAAAGGCACAAAGGTATTTGCTGTTACCGGTAAAGTTAAGCGCAGCGGACTTGTTGAAATCCCGATGGGTAAAACTCTGCGCGACGTTATATTTGACATCGGCGGCGGTATGAAGGGCGACAAGCCGTTCAAAGCCGTTCAGATGGGCGGACCGTCAGGCGGCTGTATCCCTGCAGACCTTATCGACACAGTAATTGACTATAAAGCGCTTGGCGCAACCGGCGCTATAATGGGCAGCGGCGGTATGGTCGTTATGGATGAAAGCACCTGTATGGTAGGTATGGCTAAATTCTTCCTTGACTTTACTGCTAAAGAGAGTTGCGGCAAGTGTATCCATTGCCGTATCGGCACAAAGCGCATGCTCGAAATGCTTGAAAGAATCACCAAGGGTGAAGGTAAAGACGGCGATATTGAACTGCTTGAAGAACTTTGCTACTCAATTAAAGACGGTGCGCTTTGCGGTCTCGGACAGACTGCGCCAAACCCTGTGCTTACTACAATAAAATACTTCCGTAACGAGTATGAAGCACATATCAAAGATAAAAAGTGTCCTGCAGGCGAATGCAGCGACCTTGTTGAATACACAATCGTTTCCGACAAGTGCAAGGGTTGCACCCTTTGCGCGCGTAACTGTCCTGTTGACGCAATCAGCGGCACGGTTAAGAATCCACATACAATAGACCAGAGTAAATGTATCAAGTGCGGCAAGTGCTATTCTTCCTGCAAATTTGATGCAATAATTAAAGCGTAAGGAGGGGTGCGAAATGATTAACTTAACAATTAACGGTAAACAGATTCAAGCCCCCGAGGGTTCTACAATACTTGAAGCGGCAAGAGCAAACGGCATATATATCCCGACCCTTTGCTATGATGAAGCAGTAGAAGTTTACGGCGCGTGCGGTCTATGCGTAGTTGAAGCGGAAGGTGTACCGAAACTCCTGCGCTCATGCTCCGCAAAAGTCAGCGAGGGTATGGTTGTTAACACCGAAAGCGAACGCGTTGTTCAGTCACGCAAAATTGCGCTTGAACTCCTGATGTCAGCGCACGACGGCGACTGCGTTGCACCTTGTCAACTGAACTGCCCTGCGAGAACTGACTGCCAGGGTTATGTAGGACTAATTGCTAACGGAGAGTTTGACGCCGCACTGAAACTTATCAAAAACAAAATCGCTCTCCCTGCTTCTATCGGCAGAGTTTGCCCTCACCCATGCGAAAAAGGTTGCCGCAGAACAAATGTTGACGAGCCTATTAACATCGCTCAACTTAAGGCGTTTGCGGCTGATATGGACTTGAACGGCGACACCTACGTTCCCGAAATCGCTGCACCGACAGGCAAAAAAGTCAGCATTATCGGCGGCGGTCCTGCAGGACTGACTGCTGCTTACTACCTTGCTGTTATGGGACACAGCGTTACTGTTTATGATATGATGGATAAGATGGGCGGTATGCTGCGCTACGGTATTCCGCAGTACAGACTGCCTAAAGAGGTGCTCGATAAGGAAATCGCTGTTATTGAAAAGACGGGCGTTAAGATGGTTAACGGCAAAAAACTCGGCGTTGATTTTACAATTGAGAGTCTTAAAGCAGAAAGCGACGCGGTAATCGTTGCTGTCGGTGCGTGGAAATCAAGTTCAATGCGCACCGAGGGTGAAGAACTTGAAGGCGTATACGGCGGTATCGACTTCCTTCGCGGAGTTATTCAGGGCAACCCTGTTAATATTGGTAAAAAGGTTGCTGTTTGCGGCGGCGGTAATACTGCTATGGACGCTTGCAGAACTGCTGTAAGGCTCGGCGCAGAGGAGGTTTACGTTGTTTACAGACGTACACGAAATGAAATGCCCGCCGATAAACTTGAGATTGACGAAGCCGAGGAAGAAGGCGTAATCTACAAATTCCTTACAAATCCGCTTTCATTTAACGGTGAAAACGGCAAGGTTAAGTCTATCACCCTGCAGATTATGGAACTCGGTGAACCTGACGAGTCAGGCAGACGCAGACCTGTTCCTGTTGAAGGCAAGACGGAAGAAATTGAAGTCGACAGCGTAATTATGGCTATCGGTCAAAAACTTGTTACCGACGATGTTAAAGAACTTGAACTCACTGACCGTGGCAATATTCTTGCGGATGAGGACACATTTGAAACTAACATCGACGGCATATTTGCAATTGGTGACGCAACAAACAAAGGCGCAGGCATTGCGATTGAAGCAATCGGCGAGGCTGACAGATGTGTTAAGATTGTTGACGCTTACCTCAAAGGTGAGGATTATGAAACTCGCGTGCCATATATCAGCAAACGCGATGAAAGCACAATCGACTATTCTGACAGAGAAAAGGCTCCTCGCGTTACTGCAAGGGTGCTTGACGCCGATGTCAGAAACAAGAACTTCGACGAGGTTTCTCTCGGTTTGACCGAAGATGAAGCAAAGGCTGAGGCAGACAGATGTCTTGAGTGCGGTTGCCGTGAATACTACAAGTGCAAACTTCTTAACGTTGCGCAGCGCTATGACATAAACCCTGCTCGCTTTGCAGGTGAAATGCCGCAGAAGTACACGCACGACGAAAACGCGTTCATTGAGCGCAACACAGCAAAATGTATCCTTTGCGGACTTTGTGTGCGTTCCTGCCGCGAGGTTATGAATCTGTCGTCAATCGGACTGATGGGCAGAGGTTTCTCAACTGACATCTCCCCTGCTTTCTCGCTTCCGCTTGACAAGACTAACTGCACTAACTGCGGTCTTTGTGTAAATCTTTGCCCGACAGGCGCACTCACCGAAAAGGCAAATCTCACAAAGCAAGTTCCACTTAACGAGCAGTACAGTGAAGAAACTATCGACATTGACGGCAAAACTGCAAAAGTCCTTGTATCACGCTACAACGGCAAGGTTATCCGCGTTATACCGAATGACGAAACTTCAAGAACAGCAAACCTCACAAGAGATGAACTGTTCAGCAAAGTAAAATAATAAACGCCTCCGCATGCGCGGAGGCAATATCTTTAGACCTATGAATAGCACTAAACATATTGCTGAAAAGTCAATATTTATACTGTTTTTCCTGTTTTCAATGTTCAGCATGCATTCAGACAGGCTTGGTTCATATTGGGGCAATAACGGCACTCCGTATATGTTTTTGAGGTTTTTCCTCATTATAATCCTGGTGTCGTTTGCAACGTTCATCAACAGGGATAATGTAAAATTTATCACAAGGTTTGTTCCGCCGACAACGCTTGTTGTAACTGCATTAATGATATTTGACTACTACGTTACGCAGTTCAGCGGAAGTCAATTCCTTTACAACGTATGGTGGATGGCGTACATAATCGTTGCCACAATGACTGTGTTTATAGTCATAACATTTGTTTGCAAAGACAACTACAGCGAGTTTTACAGAAAGTTCTGGCTGTCATTTATTCCTCTGTATGCGTTTGTGTTTTACATATGCTTCCTTAGAAAACCGGGAGAGCAGTATTATCTGAACCTCGAACTTGGCAAGGGAACATTTTTAATGCTAAAAGCGCTTGTTAATGATATAAATGTCAGTTTTGAAGCGCCGTTGATGTTCTTCGGCAACATAGCGATATTCACTCCCCTGCCATTCATTCTTTCAGCAATTTCCTCGTCGGAAACCTTCAAATTGATTTTCCCCTCGGGGATGTTTATGGAGATAATGTCTCCCTCTGCAACAATTCCGATTTCTCCGCCTGTTGCCGCTTCGGGAGAAACGTGTCCGATGGCGGCTCCTCTCGTTGCGCCGGAGAAACGTCCGTCGGTGATGAGGGCCAC
>ONXZ01000126.1 GCA_900321905.1 uncultured Eubacteriales bacterium | reverse complement strand
AGGAAATCGCGATGATTTATACCGCAAGAGCATAATCCGCAAATTGCTCGGAACAGGAGAGTTCAGTTATATTGTGCTGCTTGACGGTATGACTTATAAATCGGAAATCATTGACGCACAGGAGGTTTACAGTGAAATATGCAGGCTTAATCACAGTGATAATCTCTACTTGCACAGTGGGCGTGACGATGTATGACAACTCAAGAAAACGGCTTTTAATCTGCCGTGAACTCGTGCTGTTTTGCAATTCGCTAAAACGCGATTTTATGTACCGCGCAACACCGATAAACATTTTGATTGAACAGGTCATAGACGACTCAAATCTAATCCACATTAAACGCTTTGTTCAAACGGTTTTGTCAGGTGAAAAACCGCCAATGTTTCCACTTACAAACAGCGAAAACAAAGAGGTTGTGTCCTTTTTAAACGCGCTTGGCAAATCAGACAGAAAAACGCAAATTGCGCTTGTTGAATCATTTTGCGATTACATATCAAAAGAGGAAGAATTACACAGAAAATCTCACACAAAAAACGCTCGCCTTTACCTGTCGTTCGGCGTATTTTCAGGCGTACTGATTGCACTCGTTTTTGTGTGACGGAGGTCTTAAATTTGGACGTTGATTTTATCTTTAAAATCGCCGCAACGGGTATTATTGTCGCGGTGCTTAATACGCTTCTTGTGCGTTCGGGGCGCGACGACCAGGCAATGCTCACAACTATAGCAGGCGTCGTGGTTGTATTTATGATGCTGATACCGCAGATTCGCGACCTTTTCAGCGAGGTTAAGTCGCTGTTTAACTTATGATAAAAATAGCGGGCGTTTCGCTTGCCGTGCTGTTTTGCGCGCTTATTGTCAAGGACAAAAACCGTACCATAGCGGCTTTGCTGTCAGTTGCGGGCGGCGTTCTGCTTTTATCTGCCGTAATCGGCAAATTTGCCGACATAATCGGCGCTGTGAGGGAATTCTCAGGCTCGTCCTCAGTAACAGATACATATGTCAAATTAATGCTCAAGGCGCTTGGTATCACTATACTTACGCAGTTTGTTGCGGATACCTGCCGTGATAACGGCGAAAGCGCACTCGCTTCGATTACCGAAACTGCTTCAAAAATCGCTGTTGTTGCAATGCTTTTGCCGCTTTTTCAGACCATTATCAGCATAGTTGGTGGACTTTTAAAATGAAGAGGTTTTTAATAGTATTTCTGCTTGTTATTTTGCTCCCGTTTATTGCCTTCGGGGAGGATACGGACAAGGATAAATATAACGATTATCTGTCGTCTTATGACCTGTCGTTTTTTGACGATACGCTCGACGATGAAACTCTTGATTATCTAAAAGCAATCGGAGCAGATAAATTTGATTTTGAAAACATAATTTCAATGGGTTTTACCGACTTTATGAACGTGCTTGCGGGAATCCTCAAATCAAGCGCAAAAACACCGTTCAAAGGCTGTACAACTGTGGTTGTTTATATACTGATTTCATCTCTTATTCGCGGTATGAAACCTGACGGAGACGGTGATATTAACAGCACGTTTTCAACCGCTTCTGCACTTATTGTATCGGTGCTTCTCGTTACAAGCATAGGCAAAACTATCACACTGTGCTGCGCTGCGCTTGGCGTTGCAGGCAGTTTTATCTATGCTTTTGTGCCGGTGTTTACCGCTATTGTTGTTGCAAGCGGCAAAGGCGTTACAGCCTTCTCAACAGGCACAATGCTGCTCGCTATGGCGCAGGCAGTTTCGTTCATATCAAGCAATGTGTTTATGCCGATAGTCAACTGTTTTCTCGCGCTTGGAATATGCTCGGGGATACGCGCTGAACTCTCACTCGAACGACTCACATCATCGCTTAAAACGGTTTTGCTGTGGGTGATTTCGTTTGTTTCAGGTGCTTTTGTATCTGTGCTGTCGGTCAAAACTGCGGTGTCCGCAAGGGTGGATATGCTCGGCATACGCTCAGCGAGGTTTGTTATCAACTCTGTAGTGCCTGTAATCGGCGCCTCAATCAGCGAGGGACTGCTCTCAATTCAAAGTTACTCGTCGCTGATAAAAAGCAGCGTCGGCATAGTTGGTATCATTGCAGTTGTGTTCGTATTTTTGCCGGCAATACTTGAGGTTGCAGTCTGGCGGCTTACAGTAACACTTTGCGCTGTTGTATCAGACGTTTTCGGCGATACCGGCATAAGCCTTGTGCTGTCGTCATTCAAGGACGCGCTGCTCATCGCCAATGTTATCCTGATACTTTCAGCAGTTACAACCGTAATATCAATAGGACTTTTAATTGCCGCAGGAGGATAAATGGAATTCATTAAACAGTGGACTTTCTGTGTGTGCGTTTCGCTGATAATAGCAGTGATTTTTTCAATACTAACGCCAAAGGGAAGTATGAAAACCTTTTACAAAATGATGTTATCGGTGTTTGTGTTCATATCGTTTGTTATTCCGTTTGGCGATTTCAGCGTTTCCGATTTCGATTTTGAAACCGCAGACTTAGCGGATGTGCTGCAGACAGATGAAAATAAAAATGTCGAAACTATGATTAACAGCGAGGTCACAGCGCTCCTCAAAAGCAAAGGCGTCAGCGGATTTGCGGTTGCAAGCGACGCGAGTTACAACCCGCAAAACGGCGAGATTAACGTGCAGGATATACAGGTTTCGGTGAGTGATGACGAAGATTTAAAATACATAGAAAGCCTTGTTTTTGACAATCTTGGGCTGAAAGTTCGGGTGATTAACGTTGGAAGTTAAAGTGAGCGAAGCATTGTCAAGACTTCGCAAATCGGATAAAAAAATTAAAATTGCCGTTATACTCGGACTTGTAGGCATACTGTTAATCGGCGCGTCGGAGGTTATGCCGAAAAAGAGTGCCGAACCAAAAGCGCAGGAGATGTCCTGTGCTGAATATACCGCAGAACTCGAGAGTAAAACTCAGCAGATAGTCGCTTCAATCAGCGGAGTGGGGAAGTGCCGCGTTATGATTACTCTTAAAAATTCAAATGAGAACATCTACGCAAAAAATAACACCGAAAACACAAATGACGGTCATTATTCAAGCGAAAGTGAATATGTATTGTATGACGGGGAAAACGGCGAGTCGCCTGTGCTCATCAAGGAGTTTTATCCTGAGATAAAGGGCGTTGCCGTGGTATGCAGCGGCGCGGATAACACTGTAGTGCGCGAAAATGTGATTAACTGCATAAGTTCGCTTTATGGCATATCTACTGCAAAAATCAGCGTTTCAAAATTGAAAGATTAGGTGATTAAATGACAAACGAAACAGCAAACAGCAAGACTGACGCTACTAAAAACGTCAACAATAAAACTAACAAAAAGGACAAGAAGAAAAAGCCGATACTTACCGAGCAGGAACTTAAAGTAAAAAAAGCAAGGCGCACGCGCGTTGCCGCGGCTTCGTTTGTGCTGCTGCTTGGACTTGGAATTCTTGGCAACTGGTATTTTGAAAATACTAAACTGTCCGAAACTATTGAGCCGCTTCTCAATGTCACCGAGCGCGTTAAAAACCTCGGCGAAGCGGAGTATGTTGACGCGCCTGCAGAATCAACTACAAAGGAAAATACATACTTTTCAACAGCAAGGGTAGAACGTCAGAACACACGCGACGAGGCTGTTGACAAACTCCAGGCGGTTCTTGACAAAACGGACGAGTCAGAGCAGGCGCGCAAAAAAGCGGCTGACGAAATGGCGAGGCTGTCGCAAAACATTGAAAATGAAAATAAAATTGAGACTCTTGTCACCGCAAAGGGCGTCAACAACTGCCTTGCAGTCATAAGCACCGACGGCAAAAAAGTCGATGTAATAGTTGACACTGAGGAACTCAGCGACACGCTTATAATGCAAATTAAAGAGATTGCGATATCTCAACTTAACTGCTCGTTTGAAGATGTATCTATAATACAATCTAAATAAATTAACAAAATTTAAAAATAATGTTGTATATTTATACGGTCTGTGTTATAATACTTTTCCAAAGGAGGCGTAATTTACTATGGAAATTACATCATCAAACGAAAAGGGCAGTGTAATTATCTCTGAGGATGTACTTGCCTCAATAGCAACTAATGCCGCCAAAGACGTAGACGGCGTAAGTTCATTTTCAAACAGACCGGTTGACGTAGTTAGCACTATCAAAAGCGGTAGTTTTAAGGTGATGTCGCCTGTAAGGATTCACCAGAACGGCGACGATATCACAATCAGCATTTACCTCAACCTTGAGCCGAATAAAAAAATCAGATCTGTGTCACAAAACGTGCAGTCAAACGTTAAAGAGGCTGTGCAGAATATGACAGGCAAACTTGTTTCAAAAGTTAACGTCATTGTTGCAGGAATTGATTTTCCAGAAGATGTGGCTGAACCAACTTATGAAAGTTTGATTAATGATTTTGAAAGTGAAATTGAAAAAATAGATAAAATTTTATCAAATGCTCAATCGAGCAATATTATGCGACAAGGGATTAAAATTGCGATTGTCGGTAAACCAAATGTTGGAAAATCTTCTCTTTTTAACACTCTTTTAAGCCTTGATAGAGCAATCGTTACGGACATTGCAGGTACAACTCGTGATGTTTTGACAGAAACTCTTGATTTGGGTATTCCAGTTACCTTGATTGACACTGCGGGTATTAGAGAAGATGAAAGCGTTGATAAAGTTGAAGAAATTGGGATTGAATATTCTAAACAAGCAGCAAAAGAGGCCGATTTAGTTATCTTTATGTACGATTTAACAAGTGGTTTAAACGATGCAGATAAAATCATTTTAGATTTTATCAAAGATAAAAAACACCTTATCATAGCTAATAAGTGCGATTTATCTAAAGAACGACCAAAAGATGCGATTTGTATTTCAGCAAAAGCGGAATTAGGCATTGAAGAATT
>ONXZ01000121.1 GCA_900321905.1 uncultured Eubacteriales bacterium | reverse complement strand
TTATTTGCCCTGACCGTAGTATGCGTTTTTGCCGTGCTTGCGCTGGTAGTGCTTGTCGAGCAGATACTCTTCAATACCTATATCAGACGAATCGCTGAGCGAGGCTACGCTCTCGGTACGGTAAGCCATTTTTGCGACCTCTTCAAGGATAAGCGCATTATCTACCGCTGCAAAGGCATTTTTGCCCCAGGTGAACGGTCCGTGGCGGTGAATAAGCACCGCAGGACACTCCGACGGTTTAACGCCGCGTTTTGCAAACTCCTCAACAATAACCTTGCCTGTGTTGAGTTCGTACTCGCCGTAAACTTCGTCGCTTGTTAGCCCTCTCGTGCAGGGGATACAGCCGTTTGCAAAATCGGCGTGAGTTGTGCCGTAAGCAGGGATATCACGACCTGCCTGCGCCCACGAACACGCCCACGCTGAGTGAGTGTGAACAATGCCGCCGATGTCGTCAAACTTGTTGTAAAGTTCAAGGTGGGTCGGTGTGTCTGACGACGGATTGAGTTTACCCTCAACCTTGTTGCCGTCAAGGTCCATAACAACCATATCGTCAGCGGTAATGGTGTTGTACGGCACGCCGGACGGTTTGATGACGAACAGACCCTTTTCCCTGTCGATACCCGACACGTTGCCCCATGTCAGCACAACGAGTCCGTATTCAACAAGTTTTAAGTTTGCTTCAAATACTTCCCTTTTTAATTCTTCTAACATAACAGTCGCCTTTCGCTTTACATAAGTTTATACGCTACGTCGTTGAAGAAAAGTTCCTTCCTGAAATCATTGATATTGGTATCTTTATTAATGTGGATAAACTCAATGCCCATAATCTCAGCAAAGTCGCGCATATGCTCAGCAGTGAGGCTGTATGACAGTACGCTGTGGTGTGCGCCACCTGCATAAATCCATGCTTCAGCAGAAGTCTGCAGGTTTGGCAGAGGTTTCCAAAGAACACCTGCAACAGGAAGTTTAGGCATAGGATTAACCTGCTCTTTACACTCAACATCGTTTACAATCATACGCAGTCTGTCGCCCATATCAACGAGTGTAACAACAATAGCGTCGCCTGTCTGCGCCTTAAACACAAGACGCGCAGGGTCCTCCCTGTCGCCGATGCCGAGCGGGTGAACCTGAATTTTTGCTTTTTCAGACGCAATGGTAGGACAAACTTCAAGCATATGCGAGCCGAGCAGCATTTCATTACCCGGTTCAAAGTGATAGGTGTAGTCCTCCATAAACGCTGTACCGCCGTCCATACCTTCAGCCATTTTCTTCATAAGGCGGGTCATAGCGGCAACTTTCCAGTCGCCCTCCGCACCGAAACCGAAGCCCTGGCGCATTAAATCCTGAGCGGCAAGACCGGGAAGCTGGCGGAGTTCCTGCAAGTCCTCAAAGTTGGTGTGGAAGGCACCAAATCCCTCTTTAACAAGGAATTTCTTGAGTGCAACTTCCTCGCGTGCCTGATACCTTACAGCGTCGGTATTGTCGGTGTCCATAATGTAATTCTGCTCGTATTCAGCCATCTGAGCATCAATTTCTTCTTCAGTAACGGCGTTAACCATCTTGATGATATCGCCCACGCCGTAGTGGTCAACCTGCCAGCCGAGTTTAATCTGCGCTTCAATCTTGTCACCATCGGTAACAGCAACGTTGCGCATATTGTCGGAGATACGCAGAACGCGGAGTTTTCTCGATTCCATTGCTCCTACTGCGGCACGCATCCAGATATCCATTTTGTTCTGGAACGTTTCATCCTGCCAGTGACCTGCGATAACCTTTTGCTTCATACGCATACGGGCGGTAATATAGCCGTGCTCTCTGTCGCCGTGAGCGGACTGGTTGAGGTTCATAAAGTCCATATCAATCTCGTCCCAGGGAATGTCGCGGTTATACTGTGTGTTGACGTGAAGGAACGGTTTTTTGAGCGCATTGAAGCCGGCAATCCACATCTTTGACGGTGAGAATGTGTGCATCCAGGTGATAACGCCTGCGCAGTTTTCGTCATTATTAGCCGCCTGCATAATGTCAAGAATCTCTTTGGAAGTCTTAACGCAAGGCTTTGCAACAACCTTGCAGGTGAGTTTGTCAGACCACTCTTTTGCCATCTCGGCAGAGTGAGCGTCGATAGTTTCAAAAATATCTTCACCGTAGAGGAACTGTGTACCCACTACAAACCAAAATTCATAATCTTTAATAGACATAGTAAATCCTTTCTTCAAATGGAGAATTTCGGGTGGGCGTTGCCCACACCTGATTATAATGCCCGTGCGGCAGCACCCTACACCTTGAGTCTTACGTGCGTCAGCACGTTCCTTGCGAGCATAGCGAACTCCTTGAGTCTAATTAATATCCTCATACGCTGTTTTTTCAATATCAAGTGCTTTTTCGTACAGCTCCATATACTTGTTGAAGCCGTCTACGTCCTTTTTATCAGGCTCGATAGTTGTGCTTTCATAACGTGAGAATACCTGAGTGTCAAGGTATTCTTCAAGGCTCATACCCTTTGGCTCAGCCGTGTATCTTGCAAGCACCGCAATGCCCCAGGCGCCGCCCTCACCTGCGGTTGTCATAACCGAAACAGGTGCGTTCATTGCTCCTGCCATAAGTTTTTGACCTACAACAGGTGTTTTGAACAGACCGCCGTGGCCTGTGAGTTTGTCAATTTTAACATTCTCATTTTCAAGTATTTTCATACCGATTTTGAGCGTTGACATTGTAGAATAAATCTGCGCGCGGAAGAAGTTTGGCAGATTGAATTTGCAACCGTGACGGCGCATAAACATCGGCACGCCGTCGTCTGTGTGCGTTACAGGCTCGCCCGAAAGATAGTTGAAGTTGACAAGACCTGCGCAGTCTGCGTCACCGTCAAGAGCCGCTTCATACAGAATATCATAAATCTTATATTTAGGTATATCGCTGCCGCTCGCCTTTGCAAATTCTGCAAAGATGTTAACCCAGTAATCAAGGTCGGTGCAGCAGTTATTGCAATGCACCATAGCAACGTCCTTACCTGTTGGAGTGGTGACAATGTCAATCTCCTCATACAGTTTTGAAAGCGGTTTTTCAAGCACTACCATTGAAAAGATTGAAGTACCTGCGCTGACGTTACCTGTGCGTACGGTTACGCTGTTTGTGGCAACCATACCTGTGCCGGCGTCGCCCTCAGGCGGACAGAGAATAATGCCTGCTTTGAGCCTGCCGCTCGGGTCGATGAGTTTTGCGCCCTCCTCTGTGAGGACGCCGCCGATTTCGCCTGCGCCCTTGACAGAAGGAAGAATATCGGCAATTTTCCAATCGAAATTCTGCACGCTCTGAAGGCTTGCAAACTCGTCAAGCATAACCTTGTTGTAGTCGCAGGTTGCGCTGTCAATCGGGAACATACCCGACGCTTCGCCAACGCCCAGCACACGCTCACCCGTGAGTTTCCAGTGAACATAGCCTGCAAGGGTGGTGAGGAAGTCGATGTCTTTTACATGCTCCTCGCCGTTGAGTATTGCCTGGTAGAGATGAGCAATGCTCCATCTCTGAGGTATATTAAAATTAAAGAGTTTTGTAAGTTCAGCCGCTGCGTCAGCAGTAATGGTGTTGCGCCACGTTCTGAACTCGGCAAGTTGGTTGCCGTCCTTGTCAAACGGCAGATAGCCGTGCATCATTGCCGAAAATCCGATTGACGAAAGGTCGGTGATATACTCGCCTGTCTTTTCATAAACTTCAAGATGCAGTTCGGCATAAGCCGCCTGTAAACCCTCCCACACCTGCGAGAGCGGATACGTCCAGACGCCGTTCACCTGCCGGTTTTCCCAGGTGTAACTGCCCGAAGCAACAGGGTTGCAATCCTCGTCTACAAGCACCGCTTTGATACGCGTTGAGCCAAACTCAACGCCAAGCGATTCCTTGCCTGTAAGTTTGTATGTACTCATAATTTCCTCCACAAAATTACAAAAATATTCACTATATATGATACATTATTTAGTAAATTTATGCAATAGTTAAATATAAAATATTATTGACATTGATAAAATGCGGTGTATAATATAACCGCATTGTATCCGCAGAGAGGAATAGCAACTCTCGGACTGCAGCGCTTTTGTGTTTGGCGGCAGCAGTTTTGGAACAGTAGCAGAAAGGAAAATTTAATATGAAGAAAAACACAAGGCTCATCACCGGACTCGGTGTATTCACCGCGATTGTGCTTGTTTTACAACTCACAGGCGCGGCAATCAAGTTCGGCGTGTTCAGCATCACACTCACACTCGCACCAATCATCGTAGGTGCGGCACTTTACGGCATAGGCGCAGGCGCATGGCTCGGACTTGTATTCGGCGTTGCAGTTCTTATTTCAGGCGACGCGGCACCATTTCTTGCGGTTAGTCCTGCAGGCACAGTTGTGACTGTACTGCTAAAAGGCGCACTTGCAGGTGTTGCGGCTGCAGCAGTTTACAAGGCTGTCGAAAAGAAAAACACGTTTGCCGCAGTTATCGTTTCAGGTATCACGGCGCCCGTTGTAAACACAGGCGTGTTCGTTATCGGCTGTCTGGTATTCTTTATGCCGACTATCAACGAGTGGGCAGCGGCTGCAGGAGTTGAAAGCGCAGGTAAGTTCATCATCACAGGTATGGTGGGAATTAACTTCCTTGTTGAACTTGCAGTTAACCTTGTTCTGTCAACCGTGATTGTAAGAATTATCGAAGTGCTGCGCAAGCAGATGAAAAGAGATAATCAGAATAACGCATAACAAAAAGCAGGTCGATTGACCTGCTTTTTTAATTGAGAATGGAGAATTTCGGGTGGACTCCGTCCACACCTGATTTTATTCGGGCTGCCGAGCCCTTGGGGCGGGCGCCAGACCCTTTTGTCTGCTTCGCAGCCATTTCCCCTAATAGGGGAATCTCGTCAGCCCCTACTACCCTATTACAACAAACAATGTAGGGGGCGATGACCCCAGCGCCCCATTATAATCGGGTACGGGCAGAGCCCGTCATTAATTCTCCATTCT
>ONXZ01000031.1 GCA_900321905.1 uncultured Eubacteriales bacterium | reverse complement strand
CTTTGAAAGCGAGGAGTAAAAATGGAAGAAAAATCTTTAACCCACGGCATTAAACTCAAAGACAAAGTGGGTTACGCGCTTGGTGACGCAGGCGGTCTGCTTACGTTTTCACTTATAGGCGCATTTCAAAATCAGTTTTATACCAATGTACTCGGTATCGACCCAAAGTATATTGTTGTTCTGATTCTTATTGCGAGAATCTGGGACGCAATCAACGACCCGCTTTGGGGCGCGTTTATCCAGTCGAGAAAGCCAAGACCGCAAGGGCAGTTCAGACCCTGGATTCTCTGGTTTTCAGTTCCGCTTGCTGTATCAGCGGCATTTATGTTCCTCAAAGTTCCGGGCTGGAGCGAAACCAAGTACCTTGTCTATGCATATATTACATACATCACATACGGTATGATGTACACCGCCGTTAATATCCCTTACGGCTCGCTTGCTTCCGTAATCACGGATGACGAACTTGAGCGCTCGTCACTTTCAATGTGGCGTTCAATCGGCGCAGGCGTCGGCGGACTTCCCGGCACAATTATCCTGCCGATGATTGTTTACACCACAATCGGCAAGTATCCAAACGGCGTAGCACAAAAGCAACTTGACGGCAACAAACTTTTCTGGTGTGTGCTTATTCTCTGCGTAATTTCTGTCGGCGTATATTTTGCTCATTACAAGATGACTAAAGAGCGTATCGCACCGCAAAAGAAGATTAAGGATAAGAACCATAATGCAATTGCAACACTCAAAGACCTGTCTAAAAACAGGGCGTTCATTATGCTTTGCATCGCTTCAATGATGCTTATTGCATTCCAGTTCTACTATCAGTCAACTTATACATATCTGTTCACCGATTACTTCGGCAAGCCGGGTCTTTATGCAATGGTTTCCATCTGCACATATCTGCCAATGGCAATATTCATTCCGGTAATGAACAAACTCATTGTTAAGTTTGGCAAAAAAGAACTTTGCGCTGTCGGTATGGCATTTGCAACATGCGCCGTGCTTATTCAGTTCTTTATTAAGGACACCTCGCTTGCAGACCCGACTAACAAAATCGCGCCTTATGTTTTCCTCGGTCTTACCTTCCTTTCGGGTCTTGGCCAGACATTCCTTGTGCTTGAAGTGTGGGCGCTCGTTATGGACGTTATCGACTACCACGAAGTACGCACCGGCAAGAGGGAAGAGGGCATGACTTATGCGTTGTTCTCATTTACAAGAAAACTCGGTCAGACTCTTGCAGGCGTAGGTCTTAACGCGCTTCTTGCAGTTATCCACTACGACGTTGACGCCACCAAAAACGGCGAACTTTTAAAGCCTGACGTTATTTCAAACATCTACAAAATTTCAACTATCGTGCCTGCGATAATGCTTGCGATTATGGCGGTTGTACTGTTCTTCGGCTACAATCTTTCAAAGAGCAAACTTGCAGAAGTTCACGAAGAACTTAAAGCACGCCGCGCTGCGGAAGAAACAGAATAAACAAAAACAAAAGGGCGGACCATTTCCGCCCGTATTGTTATATCAAGGAGTAATCTTATGCAAAACAACAAAGTTCACGTTGGTTTCGGTTTTCACGTAAACTGCTACCATTCATACAGGGGCGACACTAATGATAATCTCGGTTTCGGCTCTGATATCCGCATTATACGTCAGATTATTGATGTGCTTAATCGGTGCAACGAGGAGGGTATCCCTGTAAAAGGCACCTGGGATAGCGAAAACTTTTTCTCACTTGAGCAGATTCTGCCCAAATACGCGCCTGATATCATTGAGGGTATGAAAGAGCGCGTAACAAAGTACGGCGATGAGAATATTATAATGGGTTATTCAAACGGCGCACTCTCCGCTATGAATGAGGAGGAGTTTGAGGCGTCCATTGAACTTGCCGTAACTAACGAGCAGGGCAGCGGACTGCAGGACATCTTCGGTGAGTATGAAAAGATTGTCAGACCTCAGGAGGTTATGTTCACCCCGTCGCAGGTAAAACTTTACAACAAAACAGGCGTTAAAGCACTTTGCCTATATTATTCCTGCGTGCCGTTTGACGCGTTCAGAACCATAGTGCCAAAACTGCCTGACGAACTTGCTTTTAATCCGCTTACTTATACATACAAGGGCGAGAGTATGACTATACTGCCCACATATAATAACTCTGACGTGTGCGACGCAGGTTGCCTGCGTGCGTGGGTTAAGGACCTGCACCAAAAACAGATTGACGGCGAAATCAATCACGATGTGTTTGTTTTCATCAATATGGATGCTGACAGTCCGTTCTGGGAGCCAATGCCCGTACCTGTCATCAAGGGCAAGATAGCAAACTCTAACGGCATTGAGGGTCTTGTGCGTGAAATCAGCGACCTTGATTACGTCGTTTACGACACACCGGGCGGATACATCAGAACTCACGAGCCGCTTGGCGATATTGACTTCACTCACGACACGGCTGACGGTAACTTCACAGGCTATGCCTCGTGGGCGGAAAAACCGTATAACCGCAAAATATGGACTGCGATTGACCGCGCAAGAGCAATGGCAAAAGTCAATGCAAAAAGCGACTTTGACGCACCGTCTTTCAGGGACAGAGTGCTGCTTCTTTCCACCACACACTTCGGACTTGCAACGCCTGTGCTTAACATCCAGCGCGAGATTAAAGCAAACGAACTTGCAGACAAGATTATTACTCAGGAGAGCGCGGCGCTTGATGTAAACAAAAAACTCACCCTGCACAATAGCACAAAATCAACTCTGCAGTGTGTTCAACTCAAACTCAATATTGACGTTGACTCCGCTTCGCAGATTAAACTGAAGGCTTCAAACCTTGCCGACTACACGGTTATACCGATGGATGACGATATCAGCAGCGTGTTTGTGATTATGCGCTTTAAAAAGGTGCAGAGCAAGTACACCGTTGATGTGAGCGTTGATAAAAAGAAGGACTTAAAACCGCTTGATATCGACCTTAAAACCGACACCCTTGAGATTAAGTTTTCAGTTCACGGCAATATTTACAGCGTGCTTGCAAACGGCAGGGAAATAGGTGAAAGCGAGTTCCTCAAAAGTTTTGTTACTTACGACGGCAAGCGTTATGAGTTTGAAAAAACAGATGTCACTCCGCTTGAACTCGGCGGCAGCGGCGAAGGTCTTCGCGTAAGCGGTGTTATTAATCTGCCAAATCAGACAGAGCAGGGCAACTTCGCTTTTGATTTCTTCAAAATCAAGTCGAGCGACGCTATATTTGTACGCACAAATGTTAACTATCCATATACGCCTGAAACCACTTCAATCTCAACAGAAAACTCGTCACTCGGCAGATTTAGCGATATGAAGTGGACTGAGGCTGTTCCGTTCCAGATTACACCAAATCTCGACGGTGATATCCGCGTTATCAAGCGCAACTTTATGGACGATATATCCACATTCAGAACGCAGTCGTTCCCTGAATGTGACGAAAAGAACAAGAGTCTTGCCTCCTTTAACCACCAACTCACCGCAGGCGTAGTCGGACTTGCTGATGAAAACGGGGGCCTTATCATCGCAAATGCACGTCAGGTGCTTGGCGCAATGGCGCAGTGTCCTATGCGCCTTGACGAGGACAAAACTGTTCATATGAACCCTTTTGGTCATTACTACGGCAATCAGCGCCACCATTGGGGCAGGGCGAAGGACGAAATCCTTGCTACATACACAATGATTACACCGCAAGGCAAGTCAATCGGACCTGCTTATAACGGCAATGGCGAAACCGCTATGCTTGCACTGTTCGGCTTCAGCGGCTCAGAGCCAACTGACGAGCAGATGTCAGACATCATAGCGTTTGCAGACGGCGCAGTCGCAACTGATAACGAGGCTGGCGTGCTGACTCCGTTTTACGGCGACAATGTCCGTATTAAGGAGGCAAAGGCAGACGGCATTGAGGAAAATCAACTTATCAATTCCGTTTGGTCAGGGCTTGCCGGCAACATCAAGGACTACGCCACAAAGGGCAGCAAAGCCGTATTCCACATTATCAAATCACAATTCAAGTCACGCAAATAACTGTAAGGAGCGATGCCCACATCGCTCCGCAAAATATAGGTACGGACACCGTCCGACATAATAATAAGCACTCAATTGTCATTGAGTGCTTTATTTATTGTATTAATAACTTTTTTCTTGTCTGCCGACCATAGCGGCGCAATCAAATCTCGTTTAGCGCCGTCGCCTGTGAGCCTGTGTATAACCACGTTTTCGGGTATAACGGCAACGCATTTAACTATGAGTTCGGTATATTCTTCAAGCGACATAACGCTGACTTTGCCATTTTTGTATTCGTCTGCAAGGTCGGTGCCGTCAAGTATGTGCAGCAGTTGCAGTTTTATGCCGTCAGTGCGCCTGCAAACGTATTTTACGCTCTCAATTATATCGTCCTCAGTTTCGTTTGGCAGTCCTAAAATCAGGTGCGTTATCACGTTCACGTCGATTTTGTGCAGGTCGTTCACAGCCTTGTCATATACTTCAAGCGAGTATCCTCGGCGTATGTACTGAGCCGTGCGTTCGTGCATTGTCTGTAAACCGAGTTCAACAAATATCGGCTTGATTTTATTAAGTTTATCAAGCAGTTTCAGCACATCATCGCCAAGACAGTCGGGGCGTGTACCGATTGAAAGTGCGACAATGTCAGGGTGTATAATCGCTTCCTTAAACTTAGCACGCAGTATTTCAACAGGCGCGTATGTGTTTGTAAACGCCTGAAAATATGCGATGTATTTGCCGTCCCTGATTTTGTCTGCAACCCTTGCCTTGCCTCGCTCAATTTGTTCGGTTATTGATAAATCGCGGCTTTCCGCAAAATCTCCGCTGCCGCCTGCGGAGCAGAATATGCAGCCGCCCGTGCCGAGTGTGCCGTCACGGTTGGGGCAGGTAAAGCCTGCGTCAAGGCTGATTTTGTAAACCTTGCAGCCAAACCGTTTTTTGAGATAACTGTTAAGCGTTAAATATGTCATAGAATTCCTTTAAATTTTTTGCGTTGCCGCAGGCGTATGAGCGTGTTTTAGATGCGTCAAGCGCTTCGCCCTCGCAGGTGGTGCAAACGCCGCCGGCTTCTTTGAGTATCAGCGTTGCGCCTGCCCAGTCCCAAGGACGAAGTATAAGTTCATAGTAAAGGTCTGCCTTGCCTGCCGCTACATAGCATATGTCAAGCGCGGCAGAGCCTGCACGGCGCACCTCAAGCGATTTATAAAATACCTGCTCCGTTATTTCAAATGTGCGCTTTGCGAGTTCGTGTTCGTAAGGACAAGTCCCAAACAGCACAAGGCTTGCATTCAAATCGCAGTCGCCAACATGTATTCCTTTGCAAGACCTACGCTTATAGCGCTGTGCTGAAAGCCTTTTACAAAGTTGGTCGTGCCGTCAATCGGGTCGATAATAAAGCACCAGCCGTCGGTAAGTTCTTTATTGCCGTCGCCCTCCTCGCCAAAAAACTGCGCATCGGGCAAAATCTCTGAAAGCCTTTTTACAAGGAAGTCCTGTATAGCCTTGTCAAATTTTGTAACCAGGTCAACGCTTGAACTTTTAACCTCAATGCCGAGGTCGCATCCTGCGCTTTTATAAATTTCAGCCGCTTCTTTAACTATATCAACAATTCTTTTCAGCATAGTAATCCCTCCTGCAACCATTTTATCATAAAAAAGAATTATTGCAATATAATTTACTATGATAATGACTGTTTTTGCAATTCTTGCTGCAAGGCTTGTATCGAGCGTTTTGCGGCTATTTAACAAAGGTGCAACCACTCTGCCGGGCAGGGTAGCGCTATATTTTAAATATGATATACTCACACGACTGTCGCAGGGCGTGCATATAATCTGCGTTACAGGCACAAACGGCAAAACCACAACTTGCGCTATGATTGAAAACGCGTTGACCTCATCAGGTTACAGCGCATTTCTTAACAAAAGCGGTGCCAATATGCTCACGGGAGTAACTACGGCTTTTTTGCAAAACAGCAGTGTTTTCGGAAAATGCCGCAAGGATTTTGCCGTGCTTGAATGTGATGAAAACAGCCTGCCTGCTATTTCGCGCTATATTGATGCAGATGTGTTTGCTGTTACAAATATTTTTCGCGACCAGCTTGACAGATACGGCGAGGTCAGCCATACGCTCGACGTGATAAAAAAGAGCGTGCTTAATATGCCTGAAACGCACCTTGTCATCAATGCAGACTGTCCGTTGACTTATTCACTCTCATTGCTTGAAAACGGTTTTACAACATTTGGCGTTGACGCTGATTTTGACTTAATTGACGTGTCGGAAGCACGTTATTGCCCTGTCTGCAGTTCAGAACTGCGCTACACCACCCGTGTGTTTTCACACCTCGGCAGGTTTACTTGCGATAAATGCGGCTTTTGCCGCATAGAACCTGATTTTGCCGCGCAGGAGGTGACCGTTAACGGTGAAAGCGGCTCGTCATTTGTACTTTCCCAAAAGGGTAAAAAAACACCGCAAAGCATATCGCTTAGCGGAATATATAATGTGTACAACTATCTTTGCGCTACTGCTGTGTTATCTTTTGCGACAAGCGGCAAAGTCAGTGTTTCGGGAAGTTTTTCAGGCGCTTTCGGCAGGCAGGAAACTTTTACGGACGGTGAACGTAAGGTGCTGCTTCTTCTTGTCAAAAATCCCGTGGGTATGTCGTCCTGCGCCGCATATACTGCAAGTCTTAAAGATTTTGACTGTACAGTGCTTGCGCTTAACGATAATGCGGCGGACGGGCGCGACGTCAGTTGGATTTGGGACTGCGATTTTGACCCGCTTTGCAGTATGCAAACTGAATTTTACACCTTTGGCACGCGCGCCTCCGATATGACCCTGCGCCTTAAATATAGCGATATAGCCGTACAAAACACGCTTGATAGTGAAGATATGGCAAGCCTTATGCAAATCATTAACAACTATGAAAATACTGTTATTCTTGCAAATTATACCGCTATGATGAAAATTCGCAAAACCCTGCGCAAACACTTTGGCGGAAAGGAGTTTTGGCAGTGAAAACTATAACTATTGCCCACCTTTATCCAAAGGAGATGAACCTTTATGGTGACAGCGGTAACGTTCTTTGTCTCTGCTATCGGCTGAATAAGCGCGGATATAATACTCAGGTTATTCAAGTTGGTATCGGCAACAAACTCGGTGATTTTGATATTCTTTTTATCGGCGGCGGACAGGACAGGGAAATGCAGATTATCTCGCAAGACCTAAAAAGAAAAAGCGATGCAATTACGTATGCTATTCAAAGCAGTAAAACTGTCCTTGCAATCTGCGGCGGCTACCAACTGCTCGGTGAATACTATCAGTCAGCAGACGGTAACGTTATGAAATTGTGCGGTGCCTTGCCGTTTTATACAATCGGCGGAAGCGTCAGAATGATTGGCAACACCGTCTTTGACACACCGTTTGGCAAAGTTGTCGGGTTTGAAAATCACAGCGGCAAAACTTACCTTGATTCTGTGTTGTCGCCGCTTGGCAGGGTCGCTGGCGGTTTTGGCAATAATGGCGAGGACGGGGGCGAGGGTCTGCTGTTTAACAACACCTTTTGCACCTATGCACACGGTTGCGTCCTGCCGAAGAATCCTGCCCTTGCAGATGAAATTTTACGACGCGCAACAGGCGATGAACTCGCCCCACTTGACGACGAAGCGGAACTGCGCTGTCACAACCTGCTAATCAAGCGCTTTACATAAAGTAGGGGAGGGTCTGTGACCCTCCCGATTTTACTGTGGTGCGCAGGGCGGTTAGGAAACCTGCCCCTACAATTATTCTGCTATTTCGATTGTTTCTATAACAACGTCGTGAAGCGGTTTGTCGTTCATACCGCAGCGAACAGCAGCAATGTCCTCAAGCACGTCGGTGCCGTCGACAATCTGACCAAACACCGTGTGGTGGAAGTCGAGCCACGGTGTACCGCCGACTTCTTTATAGTTGTCAATGCACTCACGAGGGAAACCTTTATCTGTAAGACCTTCCATCTGCTCAAGCATTTGCGGCGGCGCCGTCTTTGCCTGAACGATAAAGAACTGCGAGCCGTTTGTACCGGGGCCGCTGTTTGCCATTGACAGCGCGCCGTAGTAGTTCCTTGCGTCAAGCGCAAACTCATCTTCAAACGGTGCGCCCCAGATTGATTTGCCGCCCGTTCCGTTGCCATTCGGGTCGCCGCCCTGAATCATAAAATCCTTTATAATTCTGTGAAAAATCAGTCCGTCATAGTAGCCGTTCTTTGCGTGGGTGGTGAAGTTCTCCACCGCCTTTGGCGCAACATCGGGGAACAGCACAAAGGTCATATCACCCATATTTGTTTTAAATGTAGCCTTAATTCCGTCCTTAACTTCAAGTTGATTCATAACTATCTCCTTAATCTTTGTATATATTATATTTTAGATGGACCGTATATTATATAGAACGGACTGCAGAAAACCCATTTGCCGTTTACATATTTTAGTTTTAATGTGCGTGTGTGGGTTTTAACAAAAGCATCGTCACGATAATATCCTCTACTGTCATACGCGGGACCAAATTCGTCAATTCTAATCTTAACTGTTGCATTTTTACTGTTTTGTGATACAACTTTTACACTTTTTAGTTTAAAAGTTTCCGGACCGCCTACACCGCAGTCAGTTTCGTACAACCTGTTATTATAGTCATAATAACGGTTGTCAACTGCCGGATTGTAAACAGACGAATCAAAGTAGTTTGACATGTGTTTTTTTAATTTTGCTTTTGAATTTATCGTCTTATGATCAACAAGAGTAGTATAGTGTCCGTTAATATATACTGCTTCACTAAATGATGCATAGGCACATGAACCAAAAAACCAATCCTCCGCCTCATTATTCGCTTTTATATACAGTGCTTTTGCCTTCTTGTCGGTCAGCGTGACTATACTTATCTTTTTGGTTGCAGTCCATGCGGAATAGTATTTTTTCTTATTAACCGTTTTGTAGGCTCTTACTCTGACATAGTACGTTTTGCCTGCCTTGAGTTTTGCAACCTTTTTGCTTGTGCCTTTAACGGTGTAGGTCTTTTTGTTGTTTTTGAATTTATTATCAGTGGCGCACTGCACCTGATAGCCTGTGCAGTTTTTAACTTTGCTGTATTTAACGGTAAACGAGTTCTTTGTCGTAGTTGTCTTTGTTATCTTTGTCGCTTTCGGCTTAATGGTAAACGTCAGTTTTTTAGTGCCTTTGTAGTACTCACCCTTGAACTTAACCGTTACCGTGTATTTGCCGATATTCTTTCTGCCTTTTGAATATGTTACCTTGTAGTTCTTTGTAGCGACAGTCTTGCCGTCTGCACCTTTAACCGTAACGCCCGGCTTTTTGGCTTTGCCGTCGTATACATAACTCGTTTTGCTGAGTTTGATTGTTTTGGGGTAATAAACCGTTTGCTTAATTTTTTTGCGGCACAAAACGCATCTTTTATATACGGTTCCGTTTTTGGTAAGCGTTGCCTTTGTGATTGACTGAGTTCTATAAGAGTGTGCCCTGTCATAATGAACAGTCACCTTTGCTTTTTTGAACACATCGTTGCCGCTGCCAACCTTAATGGCGTTGAACTCCGCCATAGAAGCACCATCGTAAAGGATGTTTTTAAGGTTAGGGCAGTTATAAAATGCGTTGGCTTCAATTTTTCTGCAGTTATCGTGCAAAATAATTGTTTCAAGTTTTGTGTTGTCAGAAAACGCATAGGAACCGATTGCGTAGAAAGCGGGAATTTCAAGTTTTGTAAAGTTGTTACCTGCACAAACCTTGAATACAACTCCGTCTTTAACAGTAATACCGCCTGCAACTTGATATGGGGAATTTGTCTCCAAACCGTAAATCTGCCTGAGTGAGGTACAACCGTTAACCGCCTTTGCGTTCATTGTAACGCCGTTAGGTATTCCGATTTCGGTAATGCTTGTGCAGTTGTTAAAGCAGGTGTCAGCAACCTTCGACACTTTTATCTTATCGCCGAATGGTAAGACGCTTTTGCTGATTTCGGTAGGTACATTAACCACCGCCGCATTGCCTTTGTACTTAGTCAGTTCAGCCGTGTCGTCGGCAAGTACATTATAATCATAAGTTGTGCTTGACGCCGCAAACGCCGTAACGTTTACGGAAAATGCGCTGAATACCATCAAAAGCGCGAGGAATATGCTTATAGTCCTTTTCATACTAATCACTCCTAGATTGTTATACTTTGGTTTATAGTTTTAACTGTTTCTTTATCCACCTTAAGCACCTCACGGTCATATGTTAACAGTCCGTTGAGTTCGTCCTCAACGTCAGTAACCTGCGTGTAGACTGTTGCTGATAAGCCGTCCCTGATTTGCGGAATAATCACTTTTTCAAACAGCCGTTTGTAAGCGTTTGTAAGCGACTTGCAGTCCTTGTAAATCTTGTAACCGAACATCTTGTTATTAAATGTATGACCTTTAACGCGAGTCGACAGTCCGCCAAATTCAGAAAGCACATACGGTTTGTCGCCCGCCTTGACCTTAATAGGCGTAAAGTAGATGTGCTTTGATATTACGTCAGTTACGCCCATATCGTGCCAGCCCGATGCGGAGTCAACTGTGCGCGTGCTGTCAAATTCCTTGATATGGTGGTACGCAACTGCGCTGTCAAACTGACCCCATCCCTCGTTAAATGGCACCCACACCGCAATGCACGGGCAGTTGTAAAGCGCATGGAGCATTTCGTCAAGTTCTTTGTAATAAAGGTTCCTCGCTTTTTCATTAGTGCGATGGAAGTTAGAGTACTTCGTGTCGTCAATCTTAACGCCGATAAACGGCAGCGCGCTGACCTCAAGTCCGTAGTTGCCTCCGCCGTTAATCATATCCTGCCAAACGATAATGCCATATTTGTCGCAGTAGTGATACCAAAGAAGCGGCTCGATTTTTATGTGCTTTCTCAGCATATTAAAGCCGAGTTCTTTAACTGTTTTAATGTCGTTCTCCATCGCTGCGTTTGACGGGGGAGTGAGGTAACCGTCAGGGTAGTACCCTTGGTCAAGCAGTCCGTTGTGGAAATACGGCTTGTTGTTGAGAAACAGTCTTTGCACGCCGTTTTCGTCAACACCTGTAGAGAATTTTCGCATACCAAAGTATGACTTAACTTTGTCTTTTTTATATGTAAAAATTACATCGTACAAAAACGGACTTTCAGGCGACCACGGCTTAAAGTCGGGGATTTTTATAACTCGCTCGTTGGTGTCGGCAATTATGTTGTCGCTGTCATAAATGCGAATGTTAACATCGTCTGCGCCGTCAAATTCAAAAGCGACCTGCTCTCTGTCAAAGTCAGGCGTTATTCGCACTGATTTAANNNNAGGCGTTATTCGCACTGATTTAATGTATTCTTCCGGCACACTCTCAAGCCAAACGCTCTGCCATATACCGCTTTGCGGCGAGTACCATATTCCGCCGCGGTTTGTTTTTTGTTTACCGCGTGAAAATTCGTTGTCCTCGCAAACATCCTCGCACTTAACCGTGAGTGTGTTTTCGCCGTCTTTAAGGTGCTTTGTTATCTCACATTCAAACGGCGTGTAGCCGCCCTCATGGCGCATAATATACCTGCCGTTAAGCGTTATGTCGGCAATCTGGTCAACAGCGCCAAAGTGCAGTAAAACTCTGCCTTTGTTAAAGCTTTCAGGCAGGGTGAACTTCTTTTCGTACACCATATATTCGCTCTTTTTGAGTTCTCTCTCAACGCTCGAAAGCGGACATTCAGGGGAGAACGGCACAGTAATCTCATACTCTTCAAGCGATTTAAAAGTGAAAAAAAAAAAAAACGAGAGTTCCCACTCGCCGTTGAGAGAAATATAACTGTCGCGCACAAACTGCGGACGAGGATACTCAGAGAGCGGACAGGACTTGTCAAGTTTCTTGCCCCATTTGGTCAGTAACACTATTTTTCCTCCATAACAATTTTACTGTCGATAATCTGAACGTGCTTGTTGCAGATGTCAAGCGCCGCCATTTTGTGCGACACAATAATACAAGTCTTTGTTTTGAGTTCTTTCAGGTTTTCAAGAAAACGCTTTTCGGTTGCTTCGTCAAGCGCAGATGTCGCCTCGTCAAGCAGAATAACCGGTGCGTTTGAAAGCAGTGAGCGAGCAATTGCAAGGCGCTGCAACTGTCCTTCCGAAAGACCAATTCCACGCTCGCCGATAACGGTTTCAAGTCCGTCAGGCAGCGTGCTGATAAATTCATCGGAGCAGGAAATGCGTATTGCCTCGTCTATTTCTTCATCTGTCGCGTTTTCATTGATGAACGTCAGATTGTCGTAAATAGTGCCTGACAGAATAAAGTTGCCCTGCGGAACGTATGAGAACATACGGCGCGTGTTGTAGTCAACCGGGATGTTCTCGCCGTCAAGTTCAAGTTCAATGCTGCCGCTGTCGACCTGAAATACACCGAGCAACAGTTTGAGAAGTGTGCTCTTGCCAATGCCCGAAATACCCATAATCGCCACAAAGTCGCCCTTGTCAACTTCAAGCGAAGTGTTGTTAAGGATAATATCTCTGTCGTATGCAAACGAAATGTCCTTGAAGTTAATGCATTTGAGGTCGTTGTAAGCCTGCTCAACGTCGATTTCGCCCTCGTTCTCGTGGTATTCGTCAGGGAGTTCGTCTATCTCCATAAGTCTTTCAGCGGAAGCGAGCAGGGTAAAATACCTCGGCAGTACGCTTGAGAGGGAAGCAAACGGCGACTGAATCTGGCTTACAAGTTGAATCATTGCTGTTACATCACCATATGACAGACCAAAGAATATAATTCTGTATGCGCCAAACGCAACTGCAAATACAAATCCGAGATTGAAAATAAGATTAATTCCTGCATTTGCAGAAATTGAAAAAAACCTGCGCTTCATTTTAGCCTTGTAGTTCACGGCCTGCAGTTCGTCAGCAGTTTCGCAGGTCTTGTCCTCAACTACAAAACTCTTTATAACAAGCATACTTGTGAGCGCTTCCTGAATGAACGAGCGTGTTTTGCCTTCGGTTTCCTGCACAGAAAAGGTGAGTGCAGAAAAATACCGCAAATCCGCCCACAAGGAATATTACCGCAAATATCTTGTCAATTATTATCAAATAAGCAAACGCCGCAATCAGTTTAACAACAAAGTACACAACGTTTGGCAAAATTGTTGTAAAGCCGTCAGCGATAACAGTAACGTCGTTAAACATTCTGTTTTGCAGTTCGCCTGTGTGTATTTTGCTGATTGCCGAGTAATCTTTGCGTATTGACGACTCAAGCGTGTGTTGTTTGAGTATCCATTCAAGTTTGCAGCGGCATCTCTCAGTCGTGCTTCGCTCGGCAACATACAGAGCAAGTTGTATGCTGATAGCAAGTACAAAGTAAAGCGAGTTTTTAATTACCAAATCAAAACTTTTATCAATCGTTGCAGCGTTGATAATGTCCTTTGACAGTTTTGCAAAAGACACGGTAATAATCGCACTGATAGATTCTACAATGATTAAAAACAGCACCTTGTATTTTTCTGACTTGCAAACGTTGTAAATCCATTTGATAGTTTTTATATCGCCTTTGTTAAAAACGTTTTTAAATTTGATTTCCGATTTCACTTATTTGTCCGCCTTTATAGTTTTCTTGATTTTTCTGATTACAATAAAAGGTAGTCGCTTTGCAAAGTTAAAACCCCGTCTGCAAAACAGCAGGGCAGGGCGCAGAGGTTTACCTGCAACCCATACTTTTGAATATATTTTGTAAGCCTTTGAGTTTTCACAGTCAACAAAGTGTTTGCCGTTTTTGTAAAAGCCCACAAGTTTGCCGCAAATCATATCGTCAGTGACGTATTCCTTTGCAAGCAGATTATCGCCTGTGATGATATAGTGGTCGTCGTGAACTTCAACCACGCGGTGCATAATGTATTTGCCCTGCTTTGTAACATAAAGCGCAACGTCGTATTTCTTCAGTCGCTCTTTTGGCTTAACAACAATAATTGTGTCCTTGCCCTGGTGCAGCAGCGGCAACATTGAAGTACCTGACGTAAGACCTGAGTATTTGCCGTATGTGTCAAGTATCTCTTTAATAGATGTCATATCGGGCATAATGTGCTCCTTAATTGGTTAATAATATTTAATTATAACATAAATATAATTTATTTCAAGTGCTGCGAATATAAATTAAAAGCGGCGGAATATGCACCGTAATGCGTATAAATTTAAAATATTTTGTTAACGCTATTGACAAATGGAAAAAACTTGCTACAATATATATTAGCACTCGGACACAGAGAGTGCTAACTCAAAATGTATTTTATTTTAAGAGGTGATATAAATGACTATTAAACCACTTGCAGACAGAGTCCTTCTCAAGGCGCTCGAAGCAGAAGAAACAACTGAAAGCGGTCTCATTCTCGCCGCTTCCGCACAGGAAAAACCTGAAATGAGCGAGGTTGTCGCAGTAGGCCCCGGCACAGAGGAACATCCTATGACCGTTAAGGCAGGCGACAAGGTAATAATCGGCAAATATTCAGGTACTCAGGTCAAACTTGACGGTACAGAATACACTATTGCAGACATCAAAGACGTGCTTGCAGTAGTAGAATAATCACTATAGGAGGAACACACAATGGCTAAAGATATTATCTATGGCGAGGAAGCACGCAAGGCTTTGCAATCAGGTATTGACCAGCTCGCCAACACAGTTAAAATTACACTTGGTCCAAAGGGCAGAAACGTTGTCCTTGACAAAAAATACGGCGCACCGCTTATCACAAACGACGGTGTGACAATCGCAAAGGAAATCGAACTTGACGACGCGTTTGAGAATATGGGCGCGCAGCTTGTTAAAGAGGTTTCTTCAAAGACAAATGACGACGCAGGCGACGGCACAACAACTGCTACTCTGCTTGCACAGGCACTCGTTCGCGAGGGTATGAAAAACGTTGCGGCAGGAGCAAATCCGATGACTGTTAAAAAAGGCATTGAGGGCGCTGTTGAGGCCGCTGTAAACGCTGTTAAGGAAAAGTCAGTTGCAGTCAAAGATAACGCTGATATCGAGCGTGTTGCAACGGTTTCTGCTTCAGACGACTACATCGGTTCTCTCATTGCCGAGGCAATGGAAAAGGTAAGTTCAGACGGCGTTATCACTATTGAGGAAAGCAAGACTGCCGATACCGTTTGCGAGGTTGTTGAGGGCATGCAGTTTGACCGCGGCTACATCTCACCTTATATGGTAACCGATACCGATAAGATGGAAGCCGTTATCGACGACGCAATGCTCCTTATCACAGATAAGAAAATCAGCACTGTTCAGGATATTCTTCCGCTTCTTGAGAGCGTTCTCAAGGCTGGTAAAAAACTCGTTATCGTTGCTGAAGATGTTGAGGGCGAAGCACTCCAGACAATACTTCTCAACAAACTGCGCGGCACATTTACCTGCGTATGCGTTAAGGCTCCGGGCTTTGGCGACAGACGCAAGGATATGCTTCAGGATATCGCAATTCTCACAGGCGGTCAGGTTATCACAAGCGACCTCGGTCTTGAACTCAAAGACACAACAATGGCTATGCTCGGTGAAGCACGCCAGGTTAAGGTTACTAAAGAGAATACAATCATCGTTGACGGCGCAGGCGACAGCGAGCAGATTCAGTCAAGAGTTGCACAGATTAAGACTGCTATCGACACAACAACTTCTGACTTTGACAGGGAAAAACTCCAGGAACGTCTTGCTAAGATGGCAGGCGGCGTTGCAGTAGTTAAAGTCGGTGCTGCTACCGAAACTGAGATGAAGGAGAAGAAACTCCGCATTGAGGATGCGCTCGCAGCAACAAAAGCCGCTGTTGAAGAGGGCATTGTTGCAGGCGGCGGCGTTGCGCTCATTAACGCAATCCCTGCTGTTGAGGCGCTTCTTGAAACTGACGACGCTGACTTCAAAACAGGCGTTAACATCGTGCTTAAAGCGCTTGAGGAGCCGGTTCGCCAGATTGCCGCAAACGCAGGTCTTGAAGGCTCTGTAATCGTTGACAAAATTAAGAACAGCGACGCAGGTTACGGCTACAACTTTGCTACAAATGAGTATGCAAATATGCTCGACGCAGGTATTGTTGACCCTGCAAAGGTAACCCGTTCAGCGCTTCAGAACGCTGCTTCTGTTGCCGCAATGGTACTCACAACCGAGTCCCTTGTTACAGATATTAAAGACCCGCAGGCTGACGCTGCACAGGCAGCCGCAATGGCAGCCGCAGCACAGGGCGGAGGAATGTATTAATTCCACAACAAATATATTTAACCGCAGACATCTTGTCTGCGGCTTTTTTATGTCACAATGCGACAATATATGTCAATATATAAACAAATTCGTAATTTTTTATAAAATTTTTAATTAAAGGTTGATTTTTTTTGCTGTATGGTATATAAATAACATTGACAATAAATTATTTGATAAACAATTGTCTTTTATCTTTCGATTATAGTTAAAGGATTATCCCGATGAAAGCAGAAACTAAAGCAGAATTTAAAAAGTTCATAGTCGGCTGCGTTAAGATATTGTCTTTCTTTCTCGTCCTTGCATTGATTATTGAGGTGCTGTCGCTGACATACTTCTCAAAAAAAGGCGCCGTAGAATACAAGACAGGGCTAAACAAAGCATATTCATTTATGCAGGAGCCAAAAGATACAATCGACGTTATCGGTATCGGCAACAGCGACCTTTACTCTGCAGTCGTACCTGCCGAGATGTGGAAAAAGTATGGCTTTACAAGCAATGTTATTGCATCACCTCACCAGACCCCTCTGCAGTCGTATGAGATACTTAAAGAGGTTTATAAAACTCAAAAGCCAAAAGTTGTGTTTATTGAGGTGGATATGATGTACAGCGATTCGCTCAAGGATGTCAGCGGTATTGAGCGCAAGCAGTCGCTTGTGTCATACGTTTTCGGCAACTTTGACGCAGACGATTTTGACGATTTAGTCGAATCGCGCATACCGCTTTTCACCTTCCATAACAAGTGGAAAAAAATCGGCAAGAAAAAGAAGGTCGAAACACCGCATTCTCACGGTTACAAGTTTTCCGATACTGTGTGCGATGTCAATATCACAGAGTATATGACAGAAACTGACGTAGCGGAGCCTATTAAAAAATCATCAAAGGACTACATCAACAAGATGATTGACCTTGTCGAGAGTAATGGAGGTCATGTATTCCTTACTGAAATGCCGACTGTAACCTCCTGGAACACTGAACGTCACAACGCTGTTGCACAGTTCAGCGAGGAGATTGACAAGGAGTTTATTGACTACAACCTGCTAATTGATGAAATCGGCATTGACCTTAACAAGTCGTTCCGCGACAAGGGCAACCACCTCAATTACATAGGGGCTTGCGCTGTGTCACGCCATATGGGCAAGTATATCACGTCAAACTACGATATGACTGACAGGCGAAACGACCCCAAGTATAAGGAGTACGCAAAGAGTATTAAACTTTTTGATAAAGAAGTCAAAGAACAGCGCAAGAAAGAGAAAAATGTGTTCCTTAAAAAAGAGAGGGAACAGGAGTATAAGGAAGAAGAACAACTGTAACTTTCGGGGGAGAGTATGAAAAATATTCTCGAGTTTTTTGAACATAACGCGGCGCGGCTGCCTGATAAACCGGCGTTTGTCGACAACGAGGAGTCGCTGACATATGCCAAAGCGCTTGAATTATCTAAACGCATTGGCTCACATATCTGCAAAACAGGTCTGCATAACAAGCCTGTTGCTGTGTATCTTGATAAAAATGTCCGTGCTTTGACCGCAATGTTCGGCGTAGTGTACAGCGGCAACTTTTATGTTATGATTGACAGCGAAATGCCGCTTGACCGCATTGAGCGCATATTCGCAACTTTGCAGCCTGCTGTTATCCTTACAGACAGCGCAAAACTTGACGGTGCAAAAACACTCGGCGTTGAGCATGTTTTCACGTTAGAGGACGCTGAAAAAGCAGAGATTGACGAAAAGTGTCTTGCAGCGGTAAGGGCGCGTCAGATAGACACCGACCCTCTGTATGCGCTTTACACATCAGGCTCAACAGGCATGCCAAAGGGCGCTGTGCTGACACACCGCAACGTTATCGCATACAGCGAATGGACTGTACAGACTTTCGGCTTTTCGGAGAACACAATTTTCGGTAATCAAACGCCGTTTTACTTTTCAATGTCGGTTACTGATATCTACTCAACACTTCGCGCAGGCAGCACGCTTGTCGTCGTGCAAAAGAGTTATTTTTCATTCCCGATGATGCTTGTTGACTATCTCAATAAAAACAAAGTCAACACAATTTACTGGGTGCCGAGCGCACTCTCGATTGTTGCAAATCTCAAACTGTTTGAACTCGCAAAACCTGAGTATCTTAAAATGGTACTTTTCGCTGGCGAGGTTATGCCGACAAAGCAACTTAATTACTGGATAAATTCGCTTGATGGCGACATCGTTTACGCAAATCTCTGCGGCCCTACCGAAACTACGGATATCTGCACCTACTATGTAGTTGACAGAGCGTTTTCAGACGATGAGCCGCTTCCGATAGGATACCACTGCAACAACTGCGACGTGTTCATTCTTAAGGATGACGGCACAGAGGCAGGCGTTAACGAGGAGGGCGAACTCTACGTTCGCGGCTCATTTCTCGCACAGGGCTATTACAATAATCCTGAAAAAACCGCCGAGGCATTTGTGCAAAATCCGCTCAACACTGCGTATCCTGAAAGGGTATACAAGACAGGCGACCTTGTTAAAATGAACGAGCGCGGCGAGATTATGTATATCTGCCGCAAAGATTATCAGATTAAGCATATGGGTTACCGCATTGAACTCGGAGAGATTGAAACTGCGGCAAGCGCCTGCACAGGAATGCAGGAGTGCGTGTGCGTATTTGACGATGATGAGGACAAGATTATTCTTGTCTACAGCGCCAAAAAGACGAGCGAGGAGCAGATTATGCAAGAACTCTCGCAAAAACTCACGTCATACCTTATGCCGAACAGACTTGTAAAAATGCGCACTCTGCCGCATAATCAAAACGGAAAAATCGACCGCAAAGCAATAAAAGCGGAAGTTACAAATAATTAAACAATTAAGAAATGGGAACAGGAGAACTTACTATGGAAACAATTATTGACATCATCAAGGAAATCAAACCGGGCGTTGTTATTGACGAGAACACAAAACTTCTCGACGATAAAATTCTTGATTCGCTTGCAATCGTATCGCTTGTTGCAGAACTCAGCGACGAGTTCGACGTTGATATCACTGCACGCGACATTATGCCGGAGAATTTTGCAACACCTGCAACTATAAAAGCAATGATTGAAAGACTCGAAGACGAGGACTAATTTATGATTAGTTATACCTCCTTTACCTTTTTTATTCTGTTTTTCGGTATAACTTATCTGCTGTATGTGCTTTGCCCGACAAAGGCAAAATGGGTTGTCCTTCTTGTTGGCTCGTATGTCTTTTACTTCTTTTCGTCAAAAGGTCACGTTATCACGCTTATCGCCGCAACGCTCATTGTATGGGGCGCAGGTCTGTGGATAGATAAACTTGACAACACGTTTAAAGAAAAACGCAAAGGTCTTGAACGGGCGGAAAAGAAGGCGCTCAAAGCCAAGTATGCCAAATATAAATCTCTTGTTATGTGGGCGGGTATTATCCTGACGATGGGTATGCTCATCACATGCAAGTATGCCAATTTCTTTATAGATACCTTCAACGGTATTTTCGACACGGCAATCGGCAGGTCAAATATCGTTCAGCCGCTGGGTATATCGTTTTATACTCTTATGGCGGTGAGTTATCTTGTCGATGTACACTCAGGCAAATACAAAGCGCAAAAAAACCCGTTTCGCGTTGGTCTTTACCTTGCGTTCTTTCTCACAATAGTTGAGGGACCTTTTGCTCGTTATGACCAGTTTGGAACGCAACTCAACAACCGCGAGCGCTTTAAAGCCTCGGACTTTGTATATGGCGCACAGCGCGTTGTGTGGGGTCTTTTCAAAAAGGTTGTTGTTGCTGACAGGGCAGCGGAATTAGTTGATATCGTATTTGATAACAGCCGCTCATATTCAGGCGTCATAATCGTCGCTGCGATTTTGCTTTATACTCTGCAACTTTACTGTGAGTTCTCGGGCGTTATGGATATTGTCAGCGGTCTTGGCGAAACAATGGGACTTAAACTGCCTGAAAACTTTGCGCGTCCGTTCTTTGCAAAAGGCATTAACGAGTTCTGGCAGAGATGGCACATCACGCTTGGCGCATGGCTGCGTGATTACATTTTCTACCCGATTTCATTTTCAAAGACTTTTATGAACGCGTCAAAAAAGGCACGCAGCAAGTTTTCACCGTACTATGCAAACCTTGTACCAACGGCGGTTGCGCTGTTCTTTGTATGGTTCGGCAACGGCTTCTGGCACGGCTCAGGCTGGAAATATATCGTCTACGGTCTGTACTACTATGTACTGATGATGATTGGTATGTTTATGGAGCCGCTGTTTCGCAAGATTTGCGACAAGGCAAAAATCAACAGACAGAGCAAAGGCTTCGGCATCTTCCAAATGGTGCGTACCTTCTTTATAGTTAATATAGGTATGCTCATTTTTAGGGCGGATACCCTTAAACAGGCTTCGGAGATGGTGACTTCAATCTTTACCAATCCGAACTTTGAGGCGCTTCGCCCTGGAGCAAAAAACGGTCTCGGTCTTGATTTGTATGATTATCTGATACTTGTAATCGGCACTTTAATTGTGTTTGTTGTCGGTCTTATTCAGGAAAAGGGCGTGGACATTCGCGCAAGAATTGCAAAACTTCCATTTGCTTTAAAATTTGTGATGTTCATTGCCGCTGTAATGATAATCATTGTATTTGGCGCATACGGCGAAGGTTACGGCAAAGTTGACCTCATCTATGCTAATTTCTGATATACTAAAACAAAAAACCCGTGGGAGCAATCCCGCGGGTTTAATATTGTTAATATTTCTATTTTTATTTATATATTCTCGGCACACGGGCGTTCACCATTAGCGGTGAGATGTCAGCCTCGGCAACATCGCCGACTTTAACGTCGCTGCCTGTGATGTCAAGTGCCGTGTGAGTAAGCCCTATGCAGCCGATAACAGGGTAGTTTTGACCGCCGATTTTAACATAAATCTTTTGTTTGTTAATAACTCTTTTGAGCGTTGACAAAACGTGAAACGGCTTGTATTCCTCTTTTTCAACCGTCAGTCCAAAACCGTCGCCGTGACCAAACGGAACTATTGCAATCTTTGTGTCGCGCGGTGCGGTGTAAAGTCCTACATAGCCGACTTTTGTGCCTTTTGGCACAACCTTTGTTTCAACAACCTCGGCTTCAAGCACGCCGAGCCTTTTAAGTCCGATGTCGCTTTTTGTGATAACTCTGCCGGTAAACGCTGAGCCGATACGCACAGCGTCAAGGCTTACGCCGTCTACATTTAGCAGAGCGGGGGAGTTTGCCGCGTGAACCGTGCCGACTTCACCGACTGCCTTTTTGATTTGCTCAACCGTATCTTTGAACATCTCAAGTTGAACTCTGGTGAGTTCAGGATTTTCAAACGCTTGTGAAAAATGCGTGTAAATGCCTGTAAATTCAAGGTTTGGCATTTCATAGCACTTGATTGCGTCCTCAACCTGAGTTGGCAAAAAACCGTAGCGCGACAGTCCCGTGTCAATCTTGATATGGCACTTTGTAATAACGCCGAGTTTTTCAGAAACTTCATTCATAACCCTTGCGCTTTCAAACGAGCCGATTGTCGCGGTGCAGCCGTTTTCAGCAACCGTTTTTGCTTCGCTTTCAATGCAGGTTGAGCGCAGAATCAGCAGTTCCTCGTCAGTCAGTATCTCTTTTATAACGGGTATGTCGGTAACCTCGGTTACCGCAAATGTTTTAATGCCGTGCGCCTGAAGTGCCTTTGTGAATTCAAGTATACCAAAGCCGTAGCCGTTGCCCTTGACAGCGCCAATTACAGGAACGCCTGCCTTTTTAAGCATCAACTCGATGTTTTCATCGAGTCCTTTTTTATCTATAACGTATCTTGACATCTTATCTAATCTTGTTCAGCACCTCTGTGCCGATGTTATAAAGTTTATATATTGGTTTATTAATAACGTAGTCGAACTCGCCTACAAACTCTTTCATATAACCGCCGAATCCGTGCTTAAAGCGCCACAGTCCGTAGTGAGGATTGTCCGGATTCTGACAGTCACCGCTGATTCCGCCAAAGTCGTAAACCTTGCAGCCACATTCCATACCCCACTTAATCATTGCCCATTGCAGAGCGTAGTTCGGGTAAACGTTGCGGTGAGCGTTAGATGAAGCACCGTACTGATACTTCATAACGTTCTGACCCCACTTGATAGCGAGTGTGCCGGCAATAGCCTTGCCCTCATAGTAAGCCATGTACAGCCTTGCGTCGTCGGTCATACAGTCGAGTATCTGCTCAAAGTATTCTTTCGGACGGGTGGAAAAGCCGTCGCGTTCGCCTGTTTCCTGCATAATTCTTACAAAGTCGTCCAGCGCTTCCTTGCCGCAGATTTTAACCTCAACGCCTTTTCTGGGCGCTTTTCTGATTCTGTTTCGGTAGTCGCTCTTGAAGGTGAGCATAAGTTCATCTTCAGTCATATCATTGTAGTCAAAGCAGTAAACAAAACGCGGCTGAACATTCTCAAAATCCATGCAACCGGGGTTGAGTTCAACAAAACCTTTTTTAACAAGATGCTCTTTGTACGCCTGATTTTCAATCACAATTTCAGGGTCGATTTTAAGACAGTATGCCTTGTACTCTTTTCCGACTTCAAGCAGAGCGTCAAAGAGTTTGTCAAACGTGTCAAAATCGTCCTCGTCAGCAACAAAACCTCTGCAAGCGTACATAAGGGAGTTGCCGATAACAGGAATTGAGCGTATAAGCACAGCCGCTGCGCCCTTGATTTCATCATCTTCCTTGAGCAT
>ONXZ01000068.1 GCA_900321905.1 uncultured Eubacteriales bacterium | reverse complement strand
AACAAAGCCCACAAGTATTGCAACTGCCGAAACTTCGCCTATACAACCCGGATGTGTACCGATGAACAGGCTCATAAGGTCAACGCTTTTGCCCGCTTTAAGTGCTGCAAGCGGTGTCGCAGACGACATTCCGTCAACTGCAAAGTCGGTCATTCTGCCTGTGAAGGAAATCATCAGGAAACAGCGACCTGCAAGCGCAGGGTTCATAAAGTTCTGACCGAGTCCGCCGAAAAGCAGTTTTACAGGGATAATCGCAAACGCGCTGCCAAGCACAGCCATCCACCAGGTCGCTGTGGGCGGCAGGTTAACTGCCAAAATCATACCTGTTACAACTGCGCTGTAATCAAATACGGTTATTGGCTTTTTCATTAAAAATTCAAAGCACGCTTCGCTCGCAACTGCGCTGATAACGCAAACTGCAATCAGCATAAGCGCCTTCCAGCCAAACTGCCAAACGCCAACACCGAGCGTCGGTACAAGCGCAATAGCGACATCGCGCATAACAGATTTGGTTGATGTTTTCGCCCTGACGTGAGGGGATACCGATACATTATACATTAACTTTTCCCCTCCTTACTTATTCTTTGCTGCGGCTTCGCGCACCTGCGCCTTGCCGAGTTTGAACATCTGTGTCAGCGGAATTTTTGCAGGACATACAAATGAGCAGCAGCCGCACTCAATACATTCCATACCGCTGATTTTTTCAAATCTTTCAATATCGCCGGCTTTAATGCTTCTGCCCATCATCTGCGGCACAAGCGTCTGCGGACAAACTGCAACGCAGCGACCGCAGTGTATGCAGGCGGTTTCAATCTTAGCCGCTTCTTCAACATCATCTTTGCTCATTGCAAGGATTGATGATGAAGTCTTGATAACAGGTACGTCGAGGGTACTCATAGCCATACCCATCATAGGACCGCCTGAAATAAACTTAACAACGCTGTCCTTTGCGCCGCCGCACTGCTCAAGCAGATAACTGTGGCTGATACCAAGCGGAACGTCAACGTTCTGCGGTTCGTTAACCGCGTCGCCCGTGATGGTCATAACCTTATGTATTAGCGGCATATTTTTATAAACCGCTTCATAAATTGCAAAGCAACTTGCTGCGTTAACAACTACAACGCCTTTGTCGGCTGGCAGCATTTTTGAATTGATTTTTCTGCCTGTGATTGCGTAAATCAACTGACGCTCGCCGCCCTGCGGATACTTTGTCTTTAACTTGCAGGTGTCAATTCTGTCATCAATACGCGCCATACGCTCCATAACGTCGAGCGCGTCTTTCTTGTTATCTTCAATGCCGATAATAGCGTGCGCTTTTGGCAGAACTTTGAGCAGAGCCTGAATACCTCTGATAATCTCCTCAGGACGTTCCATCATCAGACGGTAGTCCGATGTAAGATACGGCTCGCACTCAGCGCCGTTGATGATAAGATAGTCAATATCGTCAGCATTTTTTGGCGAAACTTTAACGCCTGTCGGGAAGCCTGCGCCTCCAAGACCAACGATACCTGCGTTTTTGATAACGCCTACAACCTCATCTGCGGTCATGCCGTCAACGTCGTTTTCATAACCGTAGTTTTCAGTTGTTTCGTATTCGCCGTCGTTTTCAACAACAATGCTGTCAACCTGTGCGCCGCTGACAACAAGGCGCTTTTCAATACTTTTGACTGTTCCTGATACCGATGAGTATATCGGTACGGAAATAAATCCGCCCGCCTCAGCAATCATCTGACCTTTCAGCACCCTGTCACCCTTTTGCACAAGGGGTTTCGCAGGCGCACCGATGTGCTGCGACAGAGGGAACACCATCACATCCTCGGCGTCAATAACGCGAATCGGCACATTTGCCGAAAATTCTTTGCCGCCTTTTGGATGTACGCCTCTTCTAAATGTTTTTCTTACACCCATAAGAGCCACTCCTCTTCCTATAATGTAAATAATATACTTTAACAAATAAGTATTATAACATAATAATAGGCCATAGGCAAGTGATACTATTTTAACAATCTTTGCTTGTGGCATAATGTCTTATCACAAAACTATTGTTATACATATATCAAAAAAACGCTTTAGCGATAATCCGCTAAAGCGTTTTTTTCATTGCAATGTGAGGGCAGTACTGGTCGTAATACTTGTCGCCATATGCCTGGTAGCCGAGCGACTGGTAAAAACCTTTTGCACGCATTTGTGATGAAAGCGTAATTTTTTTTGCGCCCTGTTTTTTCAGTTCTTCTTCGGCGTAAGTCATTATCTTTTCGCCGAGGTGCATACCGCGGTATTCCTTGAGTACAGCCATTCTGCCGATATGGTAGGCGGTTTTATCTTCGCTGTCACGGTACGCTCTTGCACAGCCTATCGGTTTGTCCTTTTCAAACAGCACAAAGTGCGTTGCGGTTTTGTCAATTTCATCAAACTCATCAACAAATTTCTGCTCGTCAACAAATACTGTCTGACGTATCTGCATTGCCTCGTCAGGGCAACCGTTGTTGTACGTTTTTATAACGTAATCCTTGTCTTTTATATATGCGTTTATCGCAAGTATCAGTCGTTCTGTACTGAGGTTATGCACGGTGCATGCCTGGTCGAGTGTTTCGCTGACTGCAGACGGACAGCCTGTGCAGTTAAGTCCCTGTGCCTCAAGCACTTTTGCAATACCTTCGTCCATAGCAAGTATATCGGCAATCCTCGTGTCCTTTGTAACTTTTGATTCACCGCTGAAATCCTGCTTTGCGCGCGAGCCTAAAAAAATCACAATACCCACAAACGCAACAACTATAATTACTAAAACAAGAATATCCATATGATTTATTCCTCACTTATATCAGCACTTGATTTTAATTCTTTTCGCATTGTATCACGCTCTCTGCGGCGCTGTATGCGGTTTACACGTCTGTCAGAATACCGTTCTAACTTATTCATAATACCTACAACGATAATTGTCATCGCAAACATAATAATTGCTGCTGCAGCAATATCGGTCATATAGTGCGCACCAATCACAAGGCGCGTAATGCCTGTTACCAGCGTGTATGCAAAGCCAAGCAAAAACGCAGGGATAAACAGTTTTGCTGCTTTTTTCGACTTGGAAGCAAGCATAGGCAAAAGCATTGCAAATGCTGCTGACGCTGTGTGACCCGACGGAAAAGAGTTTGACTCGCTGAACACACCATAGTCGTTGCCCGGTTTGTACCACGGTGTGTATGCATAAAAGGAAACGTCCTGCGCCCACTCTCTCGGCATATCTGCACTGCCGCGCGAGGACATACCGCTTGGGCTGATTAGCGCGTGCGAATATGCAACCATCTCCCTGAAACGAACACGGTGAAAATGCTCCTTGATAATGTTGATTACATCGCTGCCAAAATAGAGTACGAGTCCTGCGATTGCCATAAACTCAAGCGCCTTCATATGCTTTTTGTCGATTTTTCTTACAAGATAAAGCACAAGCGCAAGCAATGCAATGCGGACAACAGTCCAGACAATAACCGCAATAATTTTTGTCACGCCTTTGCCGACTAATAAGTCCTGAACATTGCCGCCTGCCATAGGACGGAGGATTGAGTTCAAAAACTCATCACTGCCTTCAAACGCCCCGTACAAAAACAGAGCATATATAATATGATGTAAAATAAATATTATTTTTCTTATTATACTATTATCGCGTATTTTGCTTATGAACGGCATAAACGACTGCGCTATGTCAAGCGCGTCGTCAACTTTATGATACGCGCAAAACAGCACGCTGAATGCAAGCAGACGCAGAATGTTAATAGGCAGGCATCCATAGTTTTCCATAAACCTTGCAAAGGAATTCTGGTAGTTGAACAGCGATTTGTCAATCTCCAAATCCTTAAAAGTTCCAACTGCCATCATAACCGCAAAAGTAAGAAAAAACAGAGTATACATAACAGTTTTTTGAATATTCATCACGCGATTTTTTTGTTCCATATAATCACCGCGATATATTATAACATTATTTATACTTTAAATCAATTGCACAAGTTTAGTTTTTGTGATATAATGTTTTTACTATTTTACAGGAGAAAAAATATGATAGCATACGAACAGGTTGAACAATATATGAAGGAAGTCGGTCTTAAATATATTAAGACGCCGAATGATTTTATCACAGGTCTTGCAATTAAAACCGACAAACAGTACGCGCAGGATATGGCGTATGAACTTAACTCGCGCGGCGAGGGCGCGCCTGTCGATAACAGCCATTTTTATGAACTGAAAAACAGGTCGCTCGACGGCTCAATTTATGTTTCGGCAGCATTTGACGGCGGCGTGTTCAGACACATCGGCAACCTTACCATTGATAACGCAGAACTTTCGGTAGCAGCGTGCTTGACCTCTGCTGCGATTGCGGAATAGTCACTTGCTTTATGGCAAGGCAACTTCCCGATACAAAGTTTGTAGGAATTGATATCAACGAGGGCGCTATCGAAAACGCCAGGGAACTCGCCAAACGACTCAATGTTAATAATGTTGAGTTTGTATGCGCAGATGTGTTTGAACTTGACCTCGGCAAAAAGTTTGACTGTGTGACTTCGTTCCGCTCACTCCTTGACGCGTGCGAACTTACTACGCAGGGCTTGAATTTTGTCGGCTACCGACCTGAGAGAGAAGAATCATACAAAAATGCGTTTATGGGTTTTGCGCAGACAGTAGCAAAGCACCTTGGCGAAAACGGTATGCTAATCAGCGTTGAAAGATATACTGCTGAATACGGCTGGCTCGGCTGGATGCAGGCGCTTGAGGAATGTGGAATTAAAATGGATACCGACAAGTGCGAGCAGATGCAGGCACAGGATATTTCAGGAACAAAGGATTATTCGGTTACATTTGCAGGCTTTGGCTATGAAGGCAGAGCACTTGATACTTTTAACGATGTGCTTTCGCGTAAATTCAAAAGCGGTACAGGCTATATGGGTGGTATGGCAGAGTTTGCATTATACTATGACAGTGAGGGCGAGATTGAGTTCACCGATGTTATCAAAGGCAGACGAACTATTCATCAGTACGCATTTGCAACGGCAAAAAGCGGCAAGCGTATGTACTATGATGCTGCTAATAACAATCGCAAGATAAAATACTATAATGATAAAAAAGAGCAAAAAATGCGTGACGAGTTTGAGGCGAAACTTAAACTCTACGACGAGGATAAGTTCGAAATAAAAAAATATAACAAATAGTTTTTTGTGTAATAATAGACAAACGTGGCGAATATAGATTAAAGAGGGCAAATAGCAACAACATCAAATGTAAATTTTCTGTAAATAATATGTTTATGCTGAATATTTCGACGATTTCTTTGTATTAATTTCACAAAAACAATGTTCATAATTTGTTAAAATTTACAAAAATCATCTTTACATATTGTATTTAAAATGATTACTTGTTATAATTTGGTTGTAAACAAGGGAATATAAATCGGTTTACAAATCGAATCGGCAGGAGATTGTGAAAGAATCTAAACAATGGTATTCAAAATTATCGTATCTATTATATACGGAATTGCATTGGGAATTGTAACGATTCCACTATCAAAAAAACTGACGTTATCAAGGACAGAGGACCCTGCAGAAGCGGCACCTCTGAATAAAACGAGCATAAAAATATTATCGCTTGTTTTAGCACTTGCAGCCACATTTGGCATAACGTTCACGGCTGATTCGCCAGACTTGTACATTAGAAATTTGCTTCTGCTAATCCCGATATTCAGCCTGTCATTTGTTGACGCGCTGGTGCGGAAAATACCAAATTCTTGCCTGCTTTCAATGCTTGTTGTTGAAGTGGGGTATGTGATTTATCACTGTATATCGACCAAGTCAATGGAGATATTGCCCAGCATTTTTACGGGTTTTTTCGTAGGAATGGTTGTATGCTTAATCCCCAGCATACTCAAAATTCCGATGGGTGCAGGCGATATCAAGTACAGCGGAGTCATAGGTATATGCATATATGCAACAGGCTACTTTCAGTCAATGGTTATTATGGCTATTCTTGTTGCAATCGCGTATCTGTACCTTAAAATCACTAAAAAGGGCGATATGAAAACGCAGATACCAATGGGACCGTTTTTATCGGCGGGAACCGTTATTACAATGTGCTTTTCCGTATTTGATATGTTTGGCGTAAATATTATGCTTTAAAAATTTGGAGAGTAAAATGGGTTTTATCAAAGATGAAAACGGACAGGGCATGGTTGAATATGCTCTCATACTTGGACTTCTTGCTCTTGTGGCTATTGTTGTTCTTGTTGTACTCGGACCGAAGATTAGTAATCTGTTTAACAAGTCCGGAGATGAAGTTAACAAGGCTGCAGAGGTAAAGTAAAATCGCTAATAATTAATTAATTAAATAATTATTAAAATTTTTTAAGAAGGAGGATTTTTGACAATGACATTTCTTAAGGATGAAAATGGTCAGGGTATGGTAGAGTACGCTCTTATTCTTGGCCTCATCGCTATCGTTGCAATCGTTGTACTTATTGCTCTTGGTCCGAAGATTAAGAATCTCTTCAACAAAGCTAACAACGGCATTGACGAAGCTACTAAGAATAACTAAGTTTAAAAAGAAAACAGGGGGCGGGGCAACCTGCCCCCAATTTTCTCTAAAATTATCACAGAAGTTGGTGATAGAGTGAAGAATCGTAAGAAAAAGAGAAAAGAGGAAGGTCAGGCAATGATTGAATTTGCCCTTGTACTTCCGATATTTTTACTGCTGGTCATGGGTATCCTTGATTTCGGCTTTCTTTTCTATAATTACATATCTTTAGAGAACTCTGCGCGTAATGCTGCGCGTGTTGCTTGTGTTGAGTATGAGGACATTGCGTTCGATTCGGTTAATGCTCATTCCTATGTAAGTCCGCGCAAACTCACTCTGCCGAGCGAAAACGCCACACAGCTGTCTGCGTATGACGGACTGTCTGCCGGCGAAGTTCCGTACTCTGTGAGTGAGAAGAATATCTGTGTTGAGGTTGCGCGCGCAATTGAACACACGGGTATTGACAAGGAAAACGTAGTAGTTTCTATCGACTATTCATATGACACAAGTGAAA
>ONXZ01000215.1 GCA_900321905.1 uncultured Eubacteriales bacterium | reverse complement strand
GAGGTCGTCACCCCCTACAAAACTGCGCGTTAGCGCCTATGGAACTTGCCTTCGTGGAAGCCTTCCTGCGTGATAACTGTTTTAACCGAGCGCACCATAATTTTGATGTCGAGCCCGATACTCCAGTTGTCGCTGTATTCTTTGTCAAGTTTCATCTTTTTCATCAGCGAAATATCGTCGCGTCCGTTGACCTGCGCCCAGCCCGTAAGTCCCGGTCTGAAGCGGTAAACGCCGTATTCAAGCCTGAGCCTGTGCGCCCTCATCTCGCTTGAAATCAGCGGGCGCGGACCGACAAAACTCATATCGCCTTTAAGGATATTCCAAAGTTGCGGAAGTTCGTCAAGGCTCGTTTTGCGCAAAATCGCGCCGATTTTTGTGATGTACTGTTCCGGGTTTTCAAGTTCGGCAGTAGCGCAGTTCGGCGCCGTGCTTTTCATAGTCTGGAACTTGTACATTGTGAAAGGTCTGCCGCGCCTTCCGCGACGCTCGTGACTGAAAAACACTTTGCAGTCAGGCGTAAAATATATGATTGTGCAAATCACCAGAAATACGGGCGACAGTATTATTAATGCAAAAAACGACGCCACTATGTCAAAAAGTCGCTTCCATTTAGTCGCGCCGAAGTATTTGTGTAAAAACTCTTTCATACCTTTACCTTTTGTCAAAAATCAAAACTGGTTACAATATAAAGTGGTTCAGTTCAAGGTATTATACCATATATGAACTAAAAAAGCAATTTTTTTGTGAATTTAATTTTTTGGTTGAAATATGCCCGCATAGATTATATAATATTTAAAGAATATATATGAGGTGGAAACTATGAAAAGAATTATCAGTTTATTAATGTGCGTTATACTCCTTGCAGGTATTGCCTGTGGTTTTGCAGGCTGTTCAAGCGCAAAAATGACGGAAGAAAATGTTACCGAAACCGTCGAAAAGGCTCAAACTGCGCTCAAGGAGTTTGACACTAAGGCGCTCAAAAAATACGTTGATTCCGAAACGCTTGACGTTATTATACCGATTGCAGAGAAAAGGGAAGAATTCCAGACTCTCGGCAAGGCGATGTTCAAAAACCTGAAAATGGAGATTAAGAGCATTGACCTCGACAAAAGCACGGTAACGCTTGAGGTTATCAACAAGGACCTTATGGTTGAAGCAACCGCGTTTGCATACAGTCTTAAAACCAACTATTCAAACGCACAACTTCTGACAAAAGTCAACGACGATGATTTTATCAATAAAAACCTTAACCCTCTGATTGAAAAGATTGAGGGCGCTAAAATGAAAAAAGAAAAGACGGAGATTACCCTCACCGTCAAAAAAGCAAAGCGCAATCTTGTGCTTGTGTTTGACACAGAGGGCGAGGACGCTGTGTCGGGCGACGCTCTGTCGGCAATTAAGTCGGTGTTTGGCGTATAATTATAATTAAATAAATTATAATTGACATTGATTGATATTTGTGATATCATACTATATACGTGCAAATTGTCCGCGCGGCGCATTGCGGACGTGTTGCAAAGAGTAATAAACACAGAGGTGTAAAAATATGGCTAACAAATTTGTAACAGCAATTTTTGGAGATTACTCCAAGAAGGAAGTTAAAAAACTCCGCAAAACTGTGGACAAAATTAACGACCTTGGCGACAAGTATAAGGAGATGGACGACAAGGAACTTTCCTCGCAGACTGACCTGCTCAAGAAAAGACTTGCCGACGGCGAAACTCTTGACGATATTCTTCCCGATGCGTTTGCCGTATGCCGTGAGGCTGCTGACCGTGTAATCGGTTTGCGCCACTTCGACGTACAGCTTATCGGCGGTATCGTTCTCCACCAGGGCAGAATCGCCGAGATGAAAACAGGTGAAGGTAAAACACTTGTTGCTACCCTCCCTGCATACCTTAACGCACTTACCGGCGAAGGCGTACACATCGTAACGGTTAACGACTACCTTGCAAAGCGTGACTCCGAGTGGATGGGCAAGATTTACCGTTTCCTCGGTCTTAAAGTCGGACTTATCGTTCACGAAAAGAATAACGCAGAGCGTCAGGAAGCATATAACTGCGATATCACATACGGTACCCATAACGAGATGGGATTTGACTACCTGCGTGATAATATGGTGCAGTATAAAGAGCAGAAGGTACAGCGCGGTCACGTGTTTGCTATCGTCGATGAGGTCGACTCAATCCTTATTGATGAGGCGCGTACTCCGCTTATCATCAGCGGTAAGGGCGACGCTTCTACAGACCTTTACCGTCAGGCAAACGTGTTTGCAAAATCCCTCAAAATGGTCAAGGTTGCTAAGACTGACGACAAAGAGGATATTGAAGATAATTATGACGGCGACTATATCGTTGATGAAAAGGCAAAGACAGCAACGCTCCTCAAGAGCGGTGTTGAAAAGGCTGAGCAGTTCTTTAATGTTGATGACCTTATGTCAATCGACAACACAACGCTTCGCCACCACATCGACCAGGCTATCAAGGCTCACGGCGTTATGACCCGCGACATCGACTACGTTGTTAAAGATGGTCAGGTTAAAATCGTTGACGAGTTCACGGGCCGTATTATGGAAGGCAGACGTTATAACGAAGGTCTGCACCAGGCTCTTGAAGCAAAAGAAGGCGTTAAGGTTGAGCACGAGAGCAAAACTCTTGCAACCATCACCTTCCAGAACTACTTCCGTCTTTACAAAAAACTTTCAGGTATGACCGGTACTGCTGCTACCGAGGCTCCTGAATTTGACGAAATCTATAAACTCGACGTTGTTGAGATTCCTACCAATAAGCCGCTTATCCGTGATGACAGACCTGACGTTATCTTCCAG
>ONXZ01000118.1 GCA_900321905.1 uncultured Eubacteriales bacterium | reverse complement strand
TTGAAAGCCCTATAATTTTATTATCGCTCGGTATGTATGCTATATGCGCCTTGCCAACAAACGGCAAAAGATGGTGTTCGCACATTGAGGAAAACGGAATATCGCGTACGATAACCATCTCGTCATTAGACTTTTCGTCAAACATTTTAAGGTGACGTTTAGGGTCTTCGTCAAGACCGCAAAACATCTCCTCGTACATATTGGCAACACGCTGCGGAGTTTCAACAAGTCCCGCTCTGTCAGGGTTTTCACCGACTGCTATAAGTATGTCGCGTACTGCTTTTTTGATAATCTCTTTGTTTTCAGGTGTAATCATTTTTATTCCTCTTAACTAAAGTAGCCTTTTATATTTTTGATTGAATCCTGGGTGAGTTTATTTTTTTCGTACTTAACTTCCGTGTTGTAAACTGTAATTTCGGTATTCATTTTGCAAAAAACCATGAGCGCGTCTTTGCCGTTTTCAAAATTACGCACGGTAATGTTGGTTGTTGACGACTTAATCAGCAGCCTGAAAATTGACTCGCTGTCCTCAAAATTTTCAGCGTTGAAAAGGCTTGTGTATGCGTGCATAAGCACTTCGTTTTGCAGGGCTAAGTTCTTTTTTTCGTCAGCGTAGTAGCGCAGAAGATTTGAAAAATTCTTAGCGTCGAGCGTTTCGTCGCCCTCTTTGATATGGATAGTATATTTGTCGTCACTCTCGCCGCCGCTGAATCTGATTTCATTACTTACAGGGCAGTTAAACGTGCCGAGCCTGTCGCAGAAATTGACAAAATTTGAGTTTTGAAACGCAACAAAGTAATCAATCTGCACGCCGAGGTATTCCATTAACTTTGTTTGCATAGACGCGCCGCCACCCGCTCTGTAAATATCAATCAGTTTTTCTTTGCCAATAACGGTTTTTGGCGACAGGGAACAGAATTTATATGCCTTACCTGTTTTATCTGCCTGCAAAAGGTAAATATAGTGAATTGACTGTTCAAAATCATCGGTTTCAAAAATCAAAAAATTAGTTTTGCCCTCAATTTCAGGCAGAACCTCGTCTGTAACGTCCTCCTCGGTTACAGTTACTTCGCCCTTGCCGAAAAATTCCGACGCTGACGAATAGTTACGCGAAAGCATTACAAGAAATACTGCAGTGAAAATTACAATAAACACCAGCAATATGCGCAAGATCCGTGCTTCCTTGCTGCTTTTATATGAGGATTTTGGAATATAAAAATCCCCTCTATGCTTAAAAAATTTCATTTATTTTCTCCAAAAATATAATCTTAATTTATTATATAATACTGCCCCGAAAAATTCAATAACTATTTTAAATAATAACGTTTTTATATCTATACTAAAATATTAATGTTTTTAATAATTAAAATATTTAAAATATATATTGACTAAATTAATTATTTTTATTATAATAAATACTGATATTTTATTAGCAGTTTTGAACAATTGAAAGGTTAAATTATGGAAAATATACAGGAATTATTGCAAAGCGTACTGATGTACTGCAAAGAAAGGACAACTGATACAGCATACAAACTGTGGATTGAGCCTATTCAGATATCTGAATTTCAGGGCAACACGGCAAAAATTTTCTTTTCAAATGAATTTAAAAAGAACACTGTCGTTTCGCAGTACGACCCTTTAATCAGAGAAGCGCTTGAAGCGGTTTGCGGCTTTCCGGTTGAGCCATACTACTATTCACCTCAAACTCTGATGAATGAAGAGGATATTGAAAAAAATTCGCTGCTCGATTTTAAAAACGATATTTTTACTTTTGACAACTTCATCGTTGGCAACTCAAACAAATTTGCATACACCGCTGCAAAGGCTATTGCCGCCGACCCGGGCGGACAAATTAACAAGCAAAACAGCATTGCAAATTATAATCCTCTTTTTATTTACGGTAATTCCGGTCTCGGCAAAACTCACCTTTTAAACGCAATCAGCAATCAGATTAAACTTGATTATCCTGAGATGAATGTTGTTTACGTCACCTGTGAGGATTTTCTTAACGAATTTATGTCAGTTCTCTATAACAAAAAGACTGAAGAATTCCGTGAAAAATACAGAAATATTGACGTTTTTCTCGTTGACGATATTCAGTTTATCGCAGGTAAAGAGTCAACTGAGTGGGAATTTTTCCACACCTTTAACGCACTTGTTGATAACGGCAAGCAGGTTGTGCTGACATCAGACAGACCGCCAAAGGATATTAAGTCAATCATTGACCGTCTACGCGGCAGATTTGAGAGCGGACTCATTGTTGATATTCAGATTCCCGAATATGAAACACGCTGTGCGATAATTAAACGTAAAGCGCAACTGCTCAACTTTAACATACCTGAAAATGTAATTAACTACATAGCAGAGCGTATTAAATCAAATATCCGCCAACTTGAAGGTATTACTAAAAAACTGCACGCAATGTGTACTTACGGTGAAGAAACACCTACTATCGCGCTTGCACAGGCTGCAATCAAAGACGTGCTTAACGACGTTCAGCCTGTACCGATTACTATTAACCGCATTGTTGACGAAGTCAGCCGCACAACAGGCGTTTCGGTTGAAGATATTTACAGCAAAAAACACACGGCGGAGGTTTCCGACGCGCGTAAGATGTGCTTTTACATTGTGCGTGAGGTCACTAACATCAGTTATGAGGATATCGGCAAGGAATTCAACCGCAATCACTCGACTGTAATGTACAACGTCAGAACTCTCGGCGACACATTAAAGCAAAACTCAACTCTCAATTCGCAGGTGCTTGATATTATTAATAACATCAAAGATTACCAGTAAAGTTTTCAACAAAATTTTAGTTTTAAACATTGAGGTTTTAAACACCGTATGTTCAAAAAAATAGTTTTAAACATTATCAACATTTTTTGAACATTTTGAAATATGAAAATGTTTACAGTAATAAACGGTAATTTAGCGATTTTTGGAAGTTTTGAACATTTTACACCGCCTATAATACTAAAACTACAAGATGATATTATGATGAATTAACAAAAAACTGCGTTTTTTGTAAAAATGCAGTGTGAGGACAGAAAGGAATTGTTAAAAAATGAAATTTAGCTGTAACACAAAAGAACTTTCAGTTGCGTGCAACAACGTTAAGAGCGCTGTAAGCACAAAAGGCACTATCCCTACAATCGAGGGTATACTTATTGAATGTGACGCAAACAAAGTCAGCCTTGTAGGTTATGACTTTGAATTTGGTATCAATACTATATTAGATGTTGAAATGGACGAGCCGGGCGCTATTGTTATAAATGCAAAGGTGCTTTGCGATATTATCGGCAAACTTGCTGATGAAACTGTTATGATTGAAACTAACGGTACTTCTGTTTCAATTATAAGCGGCGCTTCACACTATACAATTACAGGCATTGACGCAAACGATTATCCTGAACTGCCAAGCGTTAATAACGGCACAACTATCAGTTTTGATCAGGATATTATTTATTCAATGGTAAGCCAGACGCTTTTTGCAGTTGCTGACAGCGAAAGCGGTATGCCTGTTTATACAGGTCTTAAATTTCATATCAAAGACGGTGAATTCACTTTAATAGGCGTTGACGGTTTCAGACTTGCAATCCGCAAGGAACATATTGATTATTCAGGCGATGAAATTGAATTTATAGTTCCTAAAAAGACAATTCGCGAACTTATCAAAATTTTTGACGGTAAAGATGAAAATAAACTTAATATAAACGTTGGCAAGCGCCACATAATTTTTGAAATCGGCAATTATTCAATAATCAGCCGTTTGCTTGAGGGCGAGTTTATCGACTACAGAACTGCAATTCAAAACACAATCAAAACAACAGTTCTTATCAACACAATAGACGCAATCAGTTGCATACAGCGTACGCTGCCTGTAATTGAAAACAATCAGCGCAACCCTATCAGATGTCTGTTTGACGCTGATGAAATGCGTGTGTCAACTGTATCGAGCCTCGGCAGATTTGTTGACTATACACACGCAAATACATCGGGCGCGAGGGTTGAAATCGGTTTTAACTCAAAATTTATGCTCGACGCTCTCAATGCAGTTGACACGGACGAAGTTAAGTTTGAAATCGCAGAGCCGACTTCACCTGTTCAGATTAAGCCAATTAACGGTGACAACTTCCTGTTTTTGGTGCTTCCAATGAGGATGCGTAATGAAAATTAATGTCAAAGTAAAAGAACACAACAAAGAAACGGTTGTAATTAACACCGATTTCATTCAATTGCAGTCGTTTTTGAAATTTAAAGGAATCAGCGAAACGGGCGGTCATTATACAGGATGGCATTATCCGCGTTAACGGCGAAGTTTGCACAGCACGCGGCAAAAAACTGCGCGGCGGTGATGTTGTGTTAGCCTTCGGTACTGATTACGAAATAGTAAATGAAAATAAATAGTATTAATATAACCGATTTTCGCAATATTAAAAATCTTAAAACAGAGTTTGACGACGTCAATATCATCTGGGGCGAAAATGCGCAGGGCAAAACTAATCTGATAGAAGCAATTTACCTTTTTAGCGGCGCAAAAAGTTTCAGAGGTGTAAAGGACAGAGAACTTGTAAGATTTAACTGTGACAGCGCAAAACTGCAGATTGAGTTTGAAGCAGGCGGAAGAAAGCAAAACGCTGAACTTTTAATAAAAGGCAGGCGTGAAGCAACGCTTAACGGTATTAAAAAGAAAAGCGCGGCGGCTCTCGGTGATGAAATTAAGACAGTAATATTTTCGCCCGTTCATCTGAGTATGATTAAAGACGGTCCGCTTGAGAGGCGCAGGTTTGTTGACGGCGCGCTTTGCCAGTTAAAGAGCGGATACAAAAATTTGCTTAAAGACTATAACCGGGCGCTTGTGCAGCGCAACAATCTTTTGCGTGATTTATACAGCAACCCTGAAATGGAATCAATGCTGTATATATGGAACACAAACCTTGCGCATATCGGCGCAAAAATTGTGTATCAGCGGCTGAGGTATATTGAGGCAATTATGCCGTTTGTAAAAGAAATTTACAGCGGTATCAGCAGCGGCGCGGAGGAGATTGATATCAAATATCTCGGCGCTGTGCAGGAAATTTGCGAAACTGATGAAATAGAAAAAAATATTATATCCGCCCTTGATGAAAACAAGGTGCAGGATATGCAAAATAAAACAACGTCAGTCGGCGCGCACCGCGATGATATTGATATACTGATTAACGGCAATTCAGCAAGGAAGTTTGGCTCACAGGGGCAGCAGCGCAGTTGCGTGCTTGCGCTCAAACTTGCTGAAGCGGCACTGCTTGAACAAATGACGGGCGAAAAACCGATTGCGCTGCTTGATGATGTTATGAGCGAACTTGACGAAAAACGTCAGGATTATATACTCAACCGCATTAAAGGTTTGCAGGTGTTTGTAACCTGTTGCGATAAAGAACAAATACTCCGCCTTAAAGACGGTAAAACAATACATATTGAGAAGGGTTTTATTAGTTAGCCGTTAGCAGTTAGCCGTAAGCCGTTGTCGGTTAGTCGCTTCGCTCCAATTATAATTGGGTGTGGGCACCGCCCACCCTATAACTGCTAACTGCATACTGCTAACTACTAACTGAAAAATGTACATTCATTTAGGAGAAGACACGGTAATTACCGACAAAAACGTGATTGGTATATTTGATATGGATACTTCCACCGTCAACAAAGCCACGCGCGATTACCTGTCAAAAGCGGAAAAAGACAAAAAAGTTAAATACGTTAATTATGACTTGCCAAAGAGTTTTGTTGTAACAGACGAGGCTGTTTACGTAAGTCCTGTTAATACAAACACGTTATATAAAAGAAGCAAATAGAATTATCAAGGAGATAATTTATGAGTGAAGAAATCAAAACAACAAATTTAGAAGAAGAGGACATTGATACTATTGTTGACGAAGAATATTCGGGCAACAGTATACAGGTACTCGAGGGACTTGAGGCTGTAAGAAAGCGCCCCGGTATGTACATCGGTTCAACAGGACCGAGAGGTCTGCACCACCTTGTGTATGAGATTGTTGATAACTCCATAGATGAGGCGCTCGCAGGTATCTGTACGCATATTGAAACGGAGATTTTGCCCGGCAATATTATCACGGTACGCGACAACGGACGCGGTATTCCTACTGAAGTTAACGACAAAACAGGTCTGCCGGCAGTTACTGTTGTACTTACAGTTTTGCACGCCGGCGGTAAGTTCGGCGGCTCGGGATACAAGGTATCGGGAGGTCTGCACGGCGTAGGTTCGTCAGTTGTTAACGCGCTGTCCGAGTGGCTTGAAGTTGAAGTTACAAGGAACGGCCACGTATACGCACAGCGTTTTGAGCGCGGTGTTGCAGTTGACGATTTGCACATTATAGCAGACGCTGACGAGGACGCGCACGGCACATTTATCCGATTTAAAGCCGACCCTGAAATTTTCAGCGAAACTACAAAATATACCTTTGACATTCTGCAAAGGCGACTTCGCGAGCAGGCGTTTCTTAACGCAGGGCTTTCAATCAGCCTGACCGATAAGCGTGAAAAGTTTGACCGCAGTTCCGACGACGAATATGACGACGAAGAACACACCGCAGTTTACTGCTACGAGGGCGGTATCAGGGAATTTGTTGATTTTATCAACAAAAGCCGAGGTCTTAACCCGATTCAGGAGGAAGTTATACACATCTCCACCACAAAGGGCGACAGAAGCGCGGAAGTTGCGCTCGCATATACTGACGGTTACACCGAAACTCTGCTGTCATTTGCAAACAACATCAACACCATTGACGGCGGTACGCACGAAACAGGCTTTAAAACTGCGCTGACAAGGGTGTTCAACGACTACGGCAAAAAGTTCGGTATACTCAAAGACGGCGACAAAAAATTCAGCGGCGAAGATGTTCGCGAAGGTATAACAGCCGTTATTTCCGTAAAACTTACCGAGGCTCAGTTTGAGGGACAGACAAAGGGCAAACTCGGTAACACAGATATTACAGGTCTCGTTTCATCACTCATTTACGATAAACTGATGACCTATTTTGAGGAGCATCCTCAGGTTGCAAAAACTCTCCTCAACAAATCACTTGAAGCGTCAAGAGCGCGTGAAGCGGCACGAAAAGCGCGTGAAAACGCACGCCGTAAATCTCCGCTCGAGAGCAACTCGCTGCCCGGTAAACTTGCAGACTGCACAAGCAAAGACCCCACAAAGTGCGAAATTTATATTGTAGAGGGTGACTCGGCTGGCGGCTCCGCAAAAGAGGGACGTGACCGTGAGCATATGGCTATTCTCCCGCTTTGGGGTAAAATGCTCAACGTTGAAAAAGCGCGCGTTGACAAGGTTTACAGCAACGAAAAACTGCTGCCTGTCGTTATGGCGCTCGGCACAGGACTCGGCGACGAGTTTGATATCAGCAAACTGCGTTATCACAAAATTATTATTATGGCGGATGCCGATGTCGACGGCGCGCATATCAGAACGCTGCTTCTGACATTTTTCTTCCGCTATATGCCGCAGATTATCGAGCAGGGCTACGTTTACCTTGCACAGCCTCCGCTCTTTAAAATCAGCAAGGGCAAAAAGAGTTCATACGCATTTTCCGACGAAGAGCGCGACGAACTTATTGAACAGTTTGAAGGTAACTGCGATATCCAGCGCTACAAAGGTCTTGGTGAGATGGATCCCGAACAACTTTGGGAAACCACTATGGACCCTGAATACAGAACTATGCTGCGCGTAACTATTGACGACGCACAAAGAGCAAGCGAAAACTTCTCAATCCTTATGGGCGACAACGTTGAGCCGCGCCGTGAGTTTATTGAAAAGAACGCAAAGTTTGTACAGAATTTGGATGTTTAACATCCAAATTCAGAATCCAGACTCCAGTGACCAGTTTCCAGCCTGTCGGGTGCTGCGCACACAATTATAATGAGTGTGAGCGAAGCTCACCCCTGCTGGATTCTGGTATCTGGATACTGGATACTGATTAGCAACGAAGGAGTTAATACCATATGAACGAAGAAATACGCTATGATAATCAAAAAATCGTAGATGTTGAAATAAGTACAGAAATACGCAAGGCGTTCCTTGATTACTCAATGAGCGTTATTGTGTCGCGTGCGCTTCCTGATGTGCGCGACGGTTTGAAACCTGTACACAGACGTATCCTTTACGCTATGTACAAAAACGGCCTTTACCCGACAAGCCCGTACAGAAAGTGCGCCACCACAGTCGGTGACGTGCTTGGTCACTATCATCCGCACGGCGACGCTTCTGTTTACGACGCTATGGTTAGACTTGCGCAGACATTTTCAATGCGCCACATTCTTGTTGACGGTCACGGTAACTTTGGCTCAATTGACGGTGACCCGCCGGCTGCCTACCGTTATACCGAAAGCAGACTGAGCAAAACTGCGCTCAAAATGCTTGACGATATCAAAAAAGATACCGTTGACTGGGCGCCGAACTTTGATGATACTGAAAACGAGCCGACAGTTTTGCCTGCACGTTTTCCGAACCTGCTTGTTAACGGTTCGTCAGGTATCGCCGTAGGTATGGCAACAAACATTCCGCCGCACAATATGCGCGAAGTTGTTGAGGGTATGTGCTGCCTTATCGACAATCCCGAGGCTGAACTCGAGGACATTATGCAGCATATCAAAGGCCCTGACTTCCCGACTGCCGGCATTATTATGGGCGCAAAAGGCATACGCGAGGCGTATTCTACAGGCCGCGGCAAAATCTATGTCCGCGCGCGCGCTGAAATTGTTGAAACAAAGGGCGACCGCTTTAAAATTGTTGTTACAGAGATTCCTTACGGTGTTAACAAGGCAAGACTTATCACAAGAATTGCCGACCTTGTTAAGGAAAAACGTCTTGAAGGCGTTGCCGATATTCAGGACTACTCCGACCGCCGAGGTATGCATATTGAAGTTACCGTTAAGCGTGACGCTAACGCGCAGGTTGTGCTCAACAACCTTTACAAACTCACTGATATGCAGGTAACATTCGGCGCAATTCTGCTTGCGCTTGACGACGGCGTGCCGAAGGTTATGAATCTCAAGCAGATTCTTGAAAAATACATAGTATTCCAAAAGGATATTATTAAAAGAAGAACTGAGTTTGACCTCAAAAAAGCGCAGGAACGCGCACACATTCTTGAAGGTCTTGCAAAGGCTATCGACATTGTTGACGACGTTATTGCAACAATCCGTGCCTGCAAGGGCGGACAGGCAGAGGCTAAACAGGCTATTATGGATAAGTTCGGCTTTGACGACCCGCAGGCAAGCGCAATCGTGGCTTACCGTCTTGGTCAACTTGCCGGTCTTGAGATTGAAAAAATTATTAACGAACTCGAGGATTTACACGCAAGTATCAAGGATTATCTTGATATTCTCTCTCACGAAACGAGA
>ONXZ01000116.1 GCA_900321905.1 uncultured Eubacteriales bacterium | reverse complement strand
CTTGAAAAAGTAATTTACTCTTTTCATATGCCGCTGTTTTTTGTAATCAGCGGACTTGTGTTCAGGATAAAAGACGGCGAAACACTCGGCACCTTTGCAAAAAAGCGCGCAAAGGGACTGATGCTCCCCTACCTGCTTTTTGCAGGACTGATATTCTTGTCGCACCTTGCGGAGAAAATGGTGCTCGGTGCAGACAGCACGTTTTTCAAAACGCTAAAAACTCCGTCAGGCATACTGAACACCGTGCTGCTCACTACAAAATCCGTATTTTCAAACCTGTGGTTTTTGCCGTGTATGCTCGTGGCGCAGATTATCCTTTTTGCCCTGCTGAAATACTGCAAAAACAAATGGCTTGCGGCAGTTTTATGCACGGCTCCTGCGCTGATAATTATATTTTTATCGCCTAAAATCAGCCTGCCGCTGTGCCTTGAAACGGCTCTTGTTTCAGTTGCGTTTTTATACCTCGGCACGGTTGTAAAGCCGATTGCAGAGAGTAAAGCGGTACCGCTTCTTGCAATATTCACAGCAGGCTTTGCGGCTGCAAGAAGCATATGGGTGCTGTGCTGTGACAAGGCTGAATTTTCCTATTATAACGTGCAATTTGGCGCACCGCTTCTGTTTATTCCGCTTGCAATTTGCGGCTCAATGGCGGTTATTGAGTTTTCCGCTGTGGCAAAAAAGTTCAGTTTGCTCGAACTTCTCGGGCGGCACAGTTTGTACATATTCGGTTTTCACTACCTTGTGCAGAATGTGCTGAGAATAGGAATTGAAAAATCAGGACTTGCGCTTGGCGACGCGGTTACACTGATTTTGACAACAATTATCAATCTTGCAATTTGCACCGTGCTGTCCGTTTTGTGGGGCAAGGTCAAAGCAAAGATTTTAAAGAAGGGTTAAATTATGACTCCATATGTACTGTATGACGCACTGCGCAGATACAGACTGCAAATCAAAATGATTACCATGCGAAACGGCTGGAAAAAAATGGCGTACCTGAAAAAGAAAAAGGTGTTTGCCTCTGTTGGAGAACATTGCTTTTTTCAGTCCACAATACTGCCTGCCGAGCCGTTTTTAGTGTCGTTTGGCGACAATGTAGCCGTTGCTGCCGGTGTTAGAATTATCACGCACAGCATTGCAAACGTGGTGTTTAACTACGAGGATAAAACCGATGTTCACCGCTGCAAATTTGCAAAGGTTGAAATCGGCAACAATGTTTACATTGGCGCAGACGCGATAATAAACTTTGACGTAAAAATCGGCAATAACTGCATTGTTGCAGCGGGCGCTGTTGTTACAAAAGACGTACCCGACGGCAGCGTTGTCGGCGGAGTGCCTGCAAAAATCATAGGCAGTTACGATGATGTTAAAAAGAAATCGCTTGAGTTCAGCGAACCTATTAACCGTCTTGGCGTTAAGCCTGCAACTGTTGAAAATATGATGAAAGCGCTTGAAAAAGCGGAGAATGATAAAAACGCATAACGCGGAGGATATATGAAATCATATATTAGTCAGACAAAACGGCATACATTGACACTCAACAAAAAGCAACTGCTTTTTGCTTTTGTGCTGTGCTTTTTTATCATTGTTGAAAAAAATGCGCTGACAACACTTGACGCACTGCATATTAAACATTATCTGCTCATGCTGATAATGTTTTTGTACGGACTGCCGCTGTTCAAACGCAAAAACCTGCGTGTAAAAAACGAGGCAAAATCCGTTTTAATAGTCTGCGCAGTGCTGTATCTTATCTCGCTGGTACTGCAAATCAGCCATATGTCGTTTAAACTTTATACCGTCGGTGAAATTTATTATCTTATTATCCCGTTATTATACGGCATTATCGTATTTAACAACATTGATTCCGACAGCGTTGACACCATTATGGACTTGACGCTGATAACGTGCCTGTTTTCCTACTTCTACTGGATAATTATCGACGGCACCCTCACGGTATCAAACGTTATTCAGATGTTTGACTTGCGCAACCTTTTTATTAAGTCGATATCGCCTGTAGGTGAAAGCGACCTTGCAAACTACTTTATGCTGCTTTACATCTACTATTCATATCGCAAAAAGACGTTTCGTACCATTGTGAGCGCAATAGGCGTTTTCTTTGGATACAAGCGTTTTGCTGTTCTGTTTTTGCTGTTCTTCGTTGTGTTTTTGAGATTTTTCCCACGACACAAAAAAGTGCCGAAGTTTGTGCGGTATGGCACAATAATAGTATTTTTGCTGCTGCCGTTTGCCACATATGCTCTGTGCTCCGACGAATTTGCAATGTGGTTTTACAGAAAATTCCATCTCGACTTTAACGAGTTCACTATGACAAGGTTCTATCTTATCAACCTCATAATCGACTCGCACATCAAAAACTACGGTCTTGGCACAACTACAAACTTCCTTGTAACCCACAATGCCATTGCCGACAATATTCACAACGATATTTTCAGAATTTATTATGAAACCACGATTTTCGGCTCTTTTGTTTTCACCTACAACTATTTTAAAATGAGCGAAAAAAGTTGGTACTCGTTCCTTGCGATGCTGTATATTTTTGCAGAACTTTTCGGCGCGCACTTTATCGGTCCCGGCACTACAAGTTTCTGGATGATTGCGTATCTGATGTTGTTTACAATAAACATTGATGTTGAAAAAAATACAAGTCAGTTAAAACCGCAAAAGGTTGAAATATTAAATGAAACAGAACAAAAAAGTAGTTAAAAATTACATATTTAACACAAGTTACCAACTGCTTGCGATAATCGTACCGCTTGTCACAACGCCGTATATTTCGCGCGCGCTCGGTGCTGACGGAATAGGAATATACAGTTTTACCTATTCAGTAGTCAGTTACTTTGTAATTTTTTCAATACTCGGCACGGCGACCTACGGCAGCAAACAGATTGGCATCTTGCAGGACGACCCGATAGGCCGCAGCAAAAAGTTCAGGGACATACTGACGTTCCGTCTGATAACAACGGGCTCTGCGCTTGTGCTGTACATCGTTTACGTTATGCTGTTTGCAAAGCACAAGGGCATTGCGTACATTCAGGCGTTTTACTTGCTTGCAACGCTGATTGACACGTCCTGGTTCTTCACGGGAATGGAAGATTTCAGGCGCATTGCACTCAGAAATTATGCTATAAAACTGCTCAACGTTGCCATAATTTTCATATTCATACACAAGCCTGAAGATTTGTGGAAGTACGTTTTAATGCTTGCGGGGCTCACCTTCCTCGGCAATCTGTCAATTATTCCGTTTTTAAAGGATTATCTTGTCAGCACAAAGGGTTACAAACCAAATCCGTTTGCCGATTTTCGCGTGATACTGCAACTCTTTATACCGGCAATGGCTCTGCAGATGTACGAAATGCTCGATAAAACCATGATTGACGTGATTACGCACAGCGCGGCGCAAAACGGATATTATGAGCAGAGTAACAAGATAGTAAAAATGGCGTTAATTCTTGTTACCGCGCTCAACACGGTGCTGCTGCCAAAAAGTTCAAAAGCATATGCCGAAAACAGAATTGACAATATGCAGGACTTTATGTATAAGTCATACCGCTTTGTGTGGTTTCTCGGCACACCGCTGATGTTCGGAATAATCGGCACGGCGAATGTGCTTGTGCCTGTATATTTCGGCAAGGGATACGAGCCTGTCGTACAGGTGCTGTCCATAATGTCGCTGCTGTTTGTGCCGATTGCAATTAACTCAACAACGTCAACACAGTTCTTTATTTCCACAGGACGGCAAAACATATACACATACTGTGTGCTTATCGGCGGCGCGGTTAACGTCGCCCTCAACGCCCTGCTCATACCTCGGCTTATGGCAAACGGCGCGGGAATTGCGTCTGTCGCAGGTGAAGTTGTTATAATGATTTGTATGCTTGCATACGTTGCCAAATACAGATTTTTCGGCATTTCAAAAATATTTACGCTGTGCGCTAAATACGTTGTTGCAGGTGTGATTATGCTTGGCGCGCTGATGTTTGCCGCACAGCATTTGCCACTGAGGGCGTGGAGCCTTGCAGCGATGATTGCAGGCGGCGCGGCGGTATATTTTATTGTGCTTATTATAGAAAGAGAGTATTTTGTGCTATACGGAATAAGCACCGCAAAAAGTTTTGTAAAAAAGAAATTCGGAGTTAAAAATGGATAATCGGGTTTTATCACCAGATGAACTTAAAAAAGCGTTGTTTGACATCACACTTGATGTTGTAAAATACTGCGACGCACATAATCTCAAATACATTATGATTGGCGGAACGCTGCTCGGCGCGGTGCGCCACAAGGGTTTTATACCCTGGGACGACGATATTGACCTTGGTATGCCGCGTGAGGACTACGACCGCCTGCACGAACTTGTAAAAACAGAGCCCATCGGCGATAACTACAAACTCGTTAGCATAACGGCAAATAACTCACCCTACCCTTTTGCAAAAGTGCTTGATATGAACACAAAAATTGTCAATTCAAACACTTCACTTCACACCGAACTTTGGGTTGATATTTTTCCGCTTGACGGATACAACACGCTTGACGAAAAAACGCTAATTCGCAATCACAAAAAAATGAACCGTCTTGCGCTGCTGCTTGAAAATGCTTGCTGTAAATACGGAAACGGCAAAACTCTGTTTCGCAGAATTGCAAAAATCCCTGTAATTGCATTTTCGCGTATAAAAGGCGCTGAATACTACGGCAAAAAGATGGACAAAATCGCACAGCAGTATCCGCTTAGCACATCACCCTACGCGGCAGGTTCCGCCTGGGGCGGCATAAAGGCAGCGCTTCCAAAAGAAAAAATGCTCACAACCTGTGAGCTTGAGTTTGAAGGCACAATGCTGAAAGCGCCTGTCGGTTATAAGGAATATCTTGAAAAAATGTACGGCGACTATATGACCCTGCCTCCGGAAAATCAGCGCATTAACCACAATTTAAAAGTTGAAAGATTAAAATAAAAAAGTCGGGGTGTCCTTCTTTATGACGGACACCCCTTAGCCGACTCTTTTTTATTTGCGCTTAATTACGCTGACCATAATTTTTTCAATCTCGTCGCGGCGGAAGTCGGGCATCATTTTGATAATGACGTCGGCACAGCCGCCCACAAGGAAGTTAACCTTTGCAACC
>ONXZ01000115.1 GCA_900321905.1 uncultured Eubacteriales bacterium | reverse complement strand
TGACCTACCCGCTGAAAACCGTTTATTCAACCGAAGCAAAGCGCAAAATGAAGATTGTGCTCGACGATTTTCAGCCCGATATTATTCACCTGAACAACTTTAACTACCAACTCACGCCGAGCATTATCTACGCCGCAGAGAGTTACAAAAAGCGCGCAGGGAAAAAAGTTAAAATCGTTTTTACCGCGCATGACCACCAGTTGATTTGCCCAAATCATCTTATGTTTGATTCAGACGGCAAACCGTGCGAAGAATGTATCGGCGGACGTTTTATCAACTGCGCAAAGAAAAACTGTATACACAGTTCAAAGGCAAAAAGCATTGTCGGCACCTTTGAAGCAACGCTTTACAAGGCGCTCGGCACTTATAAATATATCGACAAAATCATCTGTTGCAGCGAATCGCTGAAAAACAAGATGGACACAAATCCCCTTTTTGCAGGCAAGACCGTTGCTATGCATAACTTTATTGAAAAACAGCCTGCAAAGGAAGTTGAAAAAGAGGATTATGTGCTGTATTTTGGCAGATACAGCAAGGAAAAAGGCGTTGAACTGATACCAAAGGCAAGCGGTATAAAGTTCATCTGTGCAGGTTCAGGCGACCTTGAAAGTTTGCTTGACAGCGCGCCAAACGTTACAAACGTCGGCTTTAAAACAGGCGAGGAACTTGAAATGCTTATACGCAAAGCGGCTTGTTCCGTATGCCCGAGCACCTGCTATGAAAACTGCCCGTTTTCTGTTATGGAAAGCATAATGTACGGCACTCCGGTTGTAGGCACAAACATCGGCGGAATACCCGAACTTGTGCAGGACGGCAAAACAGGCGTTCTGTTTAAAAACGGCGACAGCGCAGACTTTGAAAGGGCGATTAACGAGGCGCTTGCAAAGTCTGAAGAAATGAGCAAAAACTGCCTTGAAACCACGTTTGACAGCGTGGAAACCTACTGTGACAAATTACTGAAGATTTACACGGAATAATTATGGAAACGAATGTTAAAACAAAAAGATATGAGTCGCTCGACGGCGTGCGCGCATTTGCGGCGCTCGGAATAGTTTTAATGCACGTGCTGCTGAACGGCGGCTACAAAATCGGCTCGTTTATCGGTGATACGGTTATCGCCTCTCTTGGCGAACTCGTGTATCTTTTTATGATAGTAAGCGCGTTTTCTATGTGCTGCGGATATTTTGACAAAGTGACCGGCGGCAAAATTACGCCCTCTGACTTTTACAAAAAAAGATTTAGTAAAATCTTCCCGTTTTTTGCGCTGATGTGCGTGCTTGACTTTGCGGCGGCGCCGAGCCTTAACACAGCCGCCGAACTGTTTGCAGACCTCACGCTGTGCTTTGGTCTGCTGCCCAACGCTAACATATCCGTTATCGGCGTTGGCTGGTTTGTCGGACTGATATTTGTTTTTTATATAACGTTCCCGTTTTTCTGTTTTCTTATCAAAACAAAAAAGAGAGCGCTCGGTGTTTTTGCACTGTGTGTTGCGCTACATCTGCTTTGCGTTTACTACTTTTTTGACGCAAAGCATACAGTCGATTTTGACCACCGCTCAAACATCATTTACGCTTCGCCGTATTTTCTGGCAGGCGGAATAATCTATGTTTACAGAGATTTCGTTACAAAATGGGCAAAAAAACTGCGCATACCTCTGTTTGTCCTTTGCGTGGGCGCCGCGGCGCTGTTTTTGTGGCAGGGGTCAAAACTGTGGACTGCGCTGCCGCTGTTTGGGCTGATTACAGTTTATGCAGTCGGCAACGATACAAAAATACTGCACAACAAAGTAACAACGTTTTTCAGTTCAATCAGTATGGAAATTTACCTTTGCCATATGATGTTTTACAAATTACTTGAAAAGGCTGGGCTTGCCCACCTTGCAGGTAACGGCATAGCGGCGTACATAATCACAGTTGTTATCACGTTTGCACTTGCCACAGCATTTTCGTTTGCTGTTAAAAAAGTATTTTCACTTATAGGAAGTAAGTATTTATGCAAAAAAAATTAAACGGTACGGTAATTGTAACCTACCGCTGCAACGCGCGCTGCACAATGTGCAACCGATACAAGGCGCCGTCAGTTGCAGACGAAGAAATCACAATTGAAACTATAAAAAAACTGCCGCAGATGTATTTTACAAACATCACGGGCGGCGAGCCGTTCATACGCACCGACCTCAAAGACATTGTGCGTGAACTCTACAAAAAAAGCGACAGAATTGTTATATCGACAAACGGCTTTTTTACCGACAGAATAATCGACCTTTGCAAGGAATTTCCGAATGTGGGAATACGCATTTCGATTGAAGGTCTTGAGGAAACCAACAACGCAATCCGCGGACTCGACGACGGCTTTAACAAAGGTTACACCACGCTGAAAAAACTTGTGGAGATGAACCACCCCGACGTTGGTTTTGGTATGACTGTTCAGGACGCAAACGCGCCTGACCTTGTGCCGCTGTACAAACTGTCAGACGAGATGAATATGGAGTTTGCTACGGCGTCCCTTCACAATTCATTCTACTTTGTTGAGGCAAAAAACATTATTCACGACCGCCCGATGGTTGCCGAGAATTTTGAAAAACTGATTAACGAACTGCTTAAATCAAACTCACCTAAAAAGTGGTTCCGCGCATATTTCAACCACGGACTTATAAATTACATTTACGGTCAGAAAAGGCTGCTCCCCTGCGATATGGCTTTTGACACCTTCTTCATTGACCCTTACGGCGACGTTATGCCCTGCAACGGAACTAAAGAAAAGGAAGTTATGGGCAATCTCACCGAGCAGAGTTGGGACGAACTCTGGAACAGTAAGCAGGCTGACAAGGTGCGTGAAAAAGTGCGCCACTGCGACCGTCAGTGCTGGATGATTGGCTCTGTATCCCCCGCCATGCACAAGTACATTTGGGTGCCTGCGGCTTGGGTTATTAAGCACAAATTCCTGCGCTGTTTTAAAGAGAATAAATACTCGATGTATGAAAATAAAATCTGCCGCGATTTACGCGACGGTAAAGTTACCAAAGAAGAACTTGACAAACTGTCCACCTGCGACTTTGACGCTGTTGCAAGCGACGGTCTTTCAGAAACATCAAAGTCCGCGCTCGGCGCTGAGGCATAAAAACGATGAAAGTATTATTTGTTAACGCAATCCTTTACACAAGCGAAACGCACGAAATCAAAAAAGTTAAATCAATTAAAGACACTATGATTTACGACCTTTGCCTTGCGTTTAACAAAGCAGGTCACGAGGTTACGCTTTTTGCCGCAGAGGACTACAAGCCTGTTGTAAACGAGGATTATCCGTTTGAAATTTTCTGGGCAAAGACAAGGCTTACAAAACTATTCCCCGCAAACGTGCTGCCATACTGTCCGTCAATAAAATCGCTACTCAAAAGCAGGGATTTTGACTTGGTTATCACGAGTGAAGTTTTTTCACTGCTTTCATTTATGGCTGTAAGAAGCGCAAGGTGCAAAGTGATTGTCTGGCAGGAACTCGCAAAGCACAACAACCTTATGCACAAAATACCGTCAAAAGTTTGGTACGGCATAATTGCGCGCCTGTTTTACGGCAAGCCGCTTGTTGTTGCGCGCAGCGAAAAAGCAAAAAAATTCATAAAAAGATACTGCAAAAATGTGTCTGACAAAATAATCGACCACGGCGTTAATGTTGATAAATTCACACCGTGTACCGACAAAGGCAATTATTTTATTATCCCGTCGCAACTTATTGCCCGCAAGCAGATTGACAGGTCAATCAGGACTTTCGGCGAGTTTGCAAAAGACAAGGACTTTAACCTGTACATAATGGGCGAGGGCGAGGAGAGAGCAAATCTTGAAGCGCTTTCGGCAAAACTCGGCATAGCGGACAAGGTTAAGTTTTTTGGCAAAGTGCCGCACGAAACGCTCAAAGAGTACCTTGCAAAAGCACAGGCAATGCTGGTATACACACGCAAGGACTGCAATATGGTATCTATTGTTGAATCAATCGCGTGCGCAACGCCGATTGTAACAACGAGCGTGCCGTTTTCCGCCCCGTACATTGACGCGCTCAAACTCGGAATTGTAAATGACAACTGGAGCGCCGCCGACCTTGATGAAATAGTTAATAACAATGCGTTTTATGTAAATAACTGTATGGCTTACAGGAGTGAACTGTCTGATGACAGGCGCGTTGAACAGTTTTTGGAGTTAATATAAATGTATTCTATTGCGTATATCATACCGTATTTCGGCAAATTTCCGAAATATATGCGGCTGTGGCTGATGAGCGCTGCGTGCAATCCCACAGTTGACTTTTTGATATTTACCGACGACAAAACCGAATATGACTACCCTGATAACGTCAAGGTCACATATATGTCTTTTGACGATATGAAGAAGAAGGCGCAGGCAATTTTTGACTTTGATATTTATCTTGAAAAGCCGTACAAACTTTGCGACTTCAAACCTGCCTACGGCGAAATTTTTGCCGATGAACTCGAGGGTTACGACTTTTGGGGTCATTGCGACATTGACCTTATCTGGGGCGACATTCGCAAATTTTACACCGACGAAGTGCTGAGTAAATATGAGCGTATCGGCTTTAACGGCCACTCAAATCTTTACAAAAACACACCGGAAGTTAACGCGAGATTCCGCCATATTTCAAGTAAGTTTGAAAACTATATTGAAGTTTACTCAACCGACAAAGGCTACGCGTTTGACGAGCCGTATATGCAGTCGATTTACAAAGAACTCGGCGTGCCTGTATATATGGGCATTGATTTTGCAAACCTTGCAAAGTACGACTACTCGTTTAATCTGTCGTGGCAGACAGAAGAGGAACAGTACAAAAACAAGCACCAAATTTTTACCTGGCAAGACGGCGTACTGCTGCGCAGGTATGTGCACGAAGGCAAACTGTATAGTGAGGAGATGATGTACCTTCACTACTGGTGCAGACCTACAACTATCAAAGTTAAGCATTACGACAAAAATAAAATGCTGACCATTTACCCCGATGTTACCACTGATAAGCCGTATGAGATAACCGCCGATTTTGTTATGAAAAAAAGCAGGCAGAGCAAAGTTGTTTACTACGCAAAAACACTCTGGGCAAACCGCAAAAAAATAACCCTTGAGCGCATTATTTTTAACGTCAAGGGT
>ONXZ01000137.1 GCA_900321905.1 uncultured Eubacteriales bacterium | reverse complement strand
CGTTATGCACTACGGTGCGTATACCACAGGCACAGGCAACGGCAACACTCACACCGTTATGATTACAAGCATTGACGCTGAAAAAATGGGTATCTACCACTCTAACTATGAAACGGTGGACGCAGGCAGAAACACCTGCCACGTTGACTATATTTACTGGGATAGTTTTCGCAGGAATCCGACCTCAAACGAGTACACTTCGGCAGGTCACCTCAAGTCGATGAACTCGATTTTCTACAACAAAATGCGTTCGTCGGGTCTTGGTATCAGCATTAACCGTTACACAAAATATGAGTCAAAGTTTTACCTTGTAGGCGTTGGCGTGCCTGAGGTCAAGACTGCGCGCAGCAGTCCGTATTCGGTTAAACTTTCGTGGAACAGTCTCAAGGGCGCACAGAGGTATCAGGTCGAATACAAAAGGTCGTCCGACAGTGATTTCATCTCGGCAACGGCTGATTGCAAAAAGACAGAGTATGACGTTAAAAATCTCACGCTCGGCACACAGTATGTGTTCAGAGTTCGTGCGTATATCGGCAATAAGTGGATGAAGTGGAGCGACCAGAAAACGGTTACCGCGCTTCCGCCGACTATTCCGAGCGTTGTGTTTAAGGCGGAGTCAAACGGCCTGAGAATGACGTGGACAAAGCGCACCGACATCACAGGTGTAAAAATTTACCGCAGCGATTCAGCAAACGGCACTTACAAAACTCTGCTCACTACAAAAAATCTCAACACATATTCGCACATCGACAAAACTGTTAAATACGGACAGCCGTATTACTACAAATTTGAGCGTTTTATTGAGGCAAATGGCAGGACTTACAAAACCACTTCGCCTGCGCTCAAGGGTACATACACACTGCAAAAACCGACTGTTGAGTACACTCATCTCAACACAACGAGCCTTGATTTCACATTTAAGGCTAACGGCAAGTCGGACAAGTTTGTTTACTACATCACTGACAGCAACAATAAAACCGTAAAATCAAAGCAGACCACAACCGCAACGGAAGTTAACGTTGTCAATCTCACACCGTGCAAGGCATATAAGATATATGTCGCACAGCGCACGGATATCGGCACCGGCGATTATCAGTACAGGAACTTCAGACCTGTGCCTGCAAAGGTCAGCGGCGTTAAGGTTACCAATGTTTCGGCAGGACTTAACATTAAGTACAACACCCAGAGCGACACGACGGGTTATGTTATTTACCGCAGTACCTCTAAGGATAAAGATTATACAAAACTTGTTGAACTTGACGGCAAAAAGACAGGCAGTTACGTTGACAAAACCGTTAAGTACAACACCGCTTATTACTACAAGGTTTGCGCCCGCGCAACTGCTGACGGCAAGAATTATTACGGCAACAGCAGTAACGCTGCGTCGGGCAAAAACACAATCGGCACGGTTAAGAATGTACGCGCAGTTGTTAAGTCACCGTATGCGTTCACAATCAAGTGGGACGCAACTGAAAACGCTGTAAAATACACAGTTCAGTACAAGCCAAGTTCAGGCGGAAACTGGGCAACTGTCGGCACTTCAACAGGCACATCGCTTGTTTGCTCAAACCTCAAACTCGGCACTACATATCTGTTCAGAGTTAAGGCTCACAACGGCGTTGGTGCAGGTGCTTATTCTGCAAATGTAAGCAGAAAAACCGTTGTTCCGAAACCTGCTGCACCGCAGGCAAAACTCGGCTCAACAGGTATCCGTGTAACGTGGGACAACAAGAGTTACGCTTCGGGTTACAATATTTACCGCAGCACTTCTGCAAGCGGCAAATATTCACTTGTTAAAACCGTTAAAAACAACACGTCCTATGCGTGGATTGATACAAGCGTTAAATACGGCACGCAGTATTACTACAAGGTTATGTGCTATGTAACCACAGGCGGCAAGACTTATAACAGTTCGCAGTCGCTGTACCTTGCTAAAAAGTACACGCTTGCAGTGCCGGCGCTCACGGTCAAGGCGGACGGTACTACCGCAAATCTCAGTTGGAAAACCTGCGAGGGCGCAAACAAGTATTCCGTACAGTACGCGCAGAGTGACGGCAACTACAAGACTGTTACGGTTACAACCAACTCAAAGAAAATCACCGGATTAACCGCCGGCAAGAAGTATAAGTTCAGAGTTAAATCCATGTCTACAAAGGGCAGTTCGTCATACTGTACTGCAAAAACCGTTCAGTTTTAAGCAAAATTTATCATAATGATACAAAATTTAACATTATTTGATAAAGTACTTGACAACGGACTGAATTTTTTATATAATCTACGCGATATTTGAAAGGTTAACTCCGGAGGGAGGGAATATAATGAGTCAGGTTAGAGTTAAAGAAAATGAATCTCTTGATAGCGCACTTCGCAGATTTAAGCGCCAGACTTCTCGCGATGGCATCATCCAGGAAGTAAGAAAAAGAGAGCATTACGAAAAGCCTTCTGTTGCTCGCAAAAAGAAGAGCGAAGCGGCTCGTAAAAGAAAATATAAATAAGAAAATGCACCCTTGGGGGTGTCCGACATAAAGAAGGTGATATTGCTCACCTTCTTTTTTATGCATAGAAATATGCATAAATGCAGTAAAGTATTATTTCACAGTCCTATATTTTGGCCAGTAAATCATTTGTTTTCAATATCGGTTGACAAGGCGAAACATAATCCCTAAAGTTAGAAATAAAGCGAGGTTGTTCGCTTTATTTCTAACTTTTAAAGGAGACGAGGATATGATAATGTTTTGCAAAAAGGTGATGAAAGATGTATAATACTCTAAAAGGGCTATTTGATGTTTTTCAACCGCCTTGTTTTGAAAGTACAAATTGGAAAAACTGGATTGCCGTTATTGATGAAAAGACCTGTGTGATTTGCCGTGAGCACCACGGTAAAATATATCCGATAGGTGAAATACTTCAACTGCAACCACCCGTTCATATTCATTGCCGCTGCGAATTGTGTCCTGTAAAAGCCGCTCTTGCAGGCACGGCTACTAACGACGGCTTGTTAGGTGCTGATTATTTTGTAAAAACAAACGGAAAACTGCCAGATAATTATATAACGGTTGAGGAAGCTAAAAAGGTGGGGTGGAAAAATATTCTCGGCAACCTCAACCAAGTTGCACCCGGCAAACAAATAACAAATGGTACATTCTATAACCGAGAAGGAAAATTACCATATAAGAATGGCAGAACTTGGATTGAAGCCGATATAAACTATGTCAGAGGTTATAGAAATGGAATGAGAATTGTTGTTTCAAATGACGGCTTAATCTTTGTAACTTACGACCATTATCAAACATTTTATGAAATAGTATAGGAGGAAAACAAAATGGACAAAACGAAAACAGTTGTTTTGGATTTTTCCGACTGTAAATATATTGGCTCTTTACACAGAATCATAAAAGAAGGATTTGATTTGCCTGATTGGTACGGAAATAATTCAGACGCACTATGGGATGCGTTAATCGGTTTGATTGAGGTTCCTGTTAAAGTTAAAATTTTATATCATCCGAAAACGGCAGATACAAAAAGGATGAAATCATATGTTGATGAAATAATTAGTATTTTTCGGGAAGCAGAAATACAGTATCACGAAATAGAATTAAATATTGACAATTAATAAGTATTATAGAATGTGGAAGTATATCTCTGTTTACAAGCAATGCACTTTTGATACTGCGGTGTCAAAAGTGCCATTGCGTTACTCTTGGCAAGAGTAACAGAACTTAAATATACTTGAAAAGACAAATTTCGGCTTTAGAGGTGAAACAAGTGATTGCATTACAACCAATATCCGTTGAATTTACGGAATTGCTCATGTCAAAGTACGAAATGTCAATAGATGATGCGAAAAGGCTAATAACGCAGTCCGAAACGGAGCAGCTTAATAATAAGTACTTTAAGATGTTTGCTGTATTAAACAATGAAATGTGCGTTGGAATCGTTTCGTTGTATGAACACTCCGCCTCGGTTGTTTCCATCGGACCGGATGTATTTAAAGAATATAGAAATTGCGGTTATGCTACCGAGGCAATGAAAACAGCGATGAACATTGTAAAGACAAAAGGATATAAGATAGTATGTCAGCAAATAAGAACGAACAATGCTGCCAGCATACAATTGCACACTAAACTTGGTTTTGAAACGGACAATTATACTTTCTTAAATAAAAACAAAAACGAAGTAAAAATTTATCTAAAAGTTCTTTAAAACACTAATGTGTTATAACAAGAAAGAAGGTGATTGAGTTTTAACTCAATCACCTTCTTTATGTCGGACACCCCTGCGGTGCATTTTTTATTTATCTTCGAGCCGCGAACCCTTCTTTTTCTTAATCGGGGCCCCCGAAAAATCGGAGATTTTTTGGGAATATGTTTAGACGAAGCGAAGCGAGTAACCTCAATTCATCATTCATCATTCATCACTTATAATTCACCTCAAAACTCAAATCATTGACTTATACCGGCATTTATATTATTATATTATCGGTGATGATATGAAAATTTTAGTATTGAACGGACCTAATCTGAATATGACAGGTATCCGCAAAAAAGACGTCTACGGCGCCCAGACGCTTGACGACATCAACGCTGAACTTCGCGAGTACGGCGAGGGCAAGGGCGCTGATATGTACTTTTATCAGTCCAATCACGAGGGCGCTATTATCGACATTATCCACAAGAGTATGGACAAGTACGACGGCGTTGTGATTAACGCAGGTGCGTATACGCATTATTCCTACGCAATCCGCGACGCTATTGAGTGCGT
>ONXZ01000114.1 GCA_900321905.1 uncultured Eubacteriales bacterium | reverse complement strand
GCGACGTAGTTCCGTTTGTTCAGAAACTTGACGAAATTTTTGCAAATCCGTCAATCATTCAGGAATGGAAGTAATTATTATTAAACAGGGGCAGTTTTGTCCCTGTTTTTCTATTGCAAAAAATAATTAAATGTATTATAATATTTTATTATATTATTTGGAGGGATATAATTGAAAACCAAAACAAGCAAAATTTTTTTAACACTCGCGCTCGCGGTACTGTTTATGCTTCCTGCGTTTAGCGCTTTTGCGGCTGAAGAAGCAGAGATTCCTGTCACCACCGAGTCAGTAACTATCGGAAACGGCGAAACCGTGAACGTGTACGACTTTATTAAGGAGAGCGAAAAGGCTACTAACACCTACATTTACACTGTTACTAACACGTCGGTTGCAACTGTTAACCAAAGCGGTCTTGTTAAGGGTATTAAAGTCGGTAAGACAAGCGTCACTATCACGCGTGAGTTTGTTGAAACTCCCGAACCTGCAGAAGGCGAGGAAGAAACTCCGGAACCGATTGTTCACACCTTTACGGCAAAAATTGCAGTTGAAGTGCAAAATGCGCCGACTTCTGTTTCACTCAGCGCAAAAAACATTGCACTTGGTGTAAATAAGACATATGACCTCGACGGTAGAGTTAAAGGCGGCTACTCACGCAAAAAGACATTTACATCGTCAAACACTGCAGTGGCAACTGTCGATAGCAAGGGCGTAGTTACAGCGCACAAGGCAGGCACGGCAAAGATTACTTTCAAAACCTTTAACGGCAAAAGTGCTTCTTGCAACGTTACTGTTGCTAAAACACAGCCTGCAATCAGGATTATTAATAAAAATGCAAAAATACAAAAGGGCGCTGACAACCACAAAATTGTTACAAAAGTCAGCGGCGGCATCAAGGCAACTGTTAAACTTGCAACCGGCAACAAAAAAGTTGCTACAATCGACAAAAACGGCTATGTTACAGGCGTTGGCAAGGGCAAAACATATGTAAATGTCAAAACTAATTTTGATAACATTTACACACGTCAAAAACTCACGGTGGTTGACGATGCACTTTATCTCAGCCGCAACTCTGCGCAACTTGCGCTCGACCTTGCTCACGTTAAACGCGTTAAATACGGCAAGTCGGTGCAGGGCAGAAACCTTGAGGGTTATGAGATTATCAACAAAAAGACTATGAAGTATAAGAAAACGCTGTTTATGGACTTTGCAGTTCACGGTTTTGAGGACAGTTACTACCGCGACGGCAAAGTGCTTGTTAAGGAAGCAAATGCGCTTATTAAATACTTTGCGGCACATTCACAGGAACTTGGCAAATACCGCCTTGTAATCGTTCCTTGCGCTAATCCTGACGGCACCATTGCAGGCACAAACAACCAGCGCGCTTGCTCAACTGCTTTTGGCAGATGTACTGCAAGGCACGTTGATATGAACCGCGACTTTGGCGCGTTCAGAGGGTTAGAGTCACGCAAACTGCGCAGTTATCTTATACAGTGCAAACCAAATCTCTATATGAATATGCACGGCTGGCTTAACGAAACGCTTGGTACATACAAACTAAGCCACATTGTCAACAGAAACCTCGGATTGCCCGGCTACATCGGCAGTTACGGTGCTAATCAAGGATACCTGATTGGCTGGGTACATAACCGATTTGGAATTCCTGCAACTCTCGTTGAGTACAGGTCGCCCGGCTCAGTAAGTACGAAAAAAGATATAAAGATGATTAAAGCAGTCATCAAAGCATATAACTAAAAAATAATCCCACGGTTAATTAAACCGTGGGATTTAATTTATTTATTCGATTGTAATATCAGCCGTATATTCGCCATAAACCCAACTTGATGAGTTGTTAAGCGTAAATGATATAGGATACTTGCCGTTTGATGATTCCTTGGTCAAATCGCATTTTGCTTTGAGTGTTATATCCTCACTGTAGTCAGACGGCACATAAACTGTAACAGATTCGTTGTTGACGCTTGTAACCGCAGCAGTTTTTCCGTTTGCAAGACCGCTTGTTTCGATATCCGACCTGTCAATGTAAATTTGCTTTTTAACATAATCAGAGTCGTCAACCGTAACAGTGACTTCAATTTTTTCATCTTTCTCAAACACAACTGAGTGAATATTAAGTTTTGCGGTATCAAAAGTGAACTTGTTTTTCCCCGGCTTCAGTTTGCTAAAGTCAATCGAGGCAATGCTCAGTTCTTCTGTCTGTGCGTTATCGGCAAATCCAACTTTAACATAGTTTGTGCTGTATGCTGTGTATATATCGTTTTCATCAATGCCTTTTGGCTTGTTTTCAAGCGATACGCTTATCGGTACTTCCACCTGCTGCAGAACAGGAATTCTTACTCCTACGCTTGTAATCGGCGTTTTGCTGTCGCTCATAGTGTAAAAGCGCAGGTAGTTTTCCTCAATCTCGCCGCCGCTACTCTCAAGCGTGATATTGCAGTTTGTCGAGTAACTTGTGGTGAGATTGTTGTCATTTGGAGCAATAACAACAAGGTTTGCTTTGCTGACTTTTTCTACATAAGTCTTTGGACCTGAAACGACGATTTTGTCCTCGTTAAGCACAGGCTCTCCGAGTATATATCCCTCCGCCGCCTTAACTGACTCGTAGTTGAGGTTCAAATCAAGTTCGCGTTCTTCGTTTTTGTCAAAGTACGCAACAAAGTTTTGCGGATAGTAACTGTCAATGTCAAAGTCAATATCAGAGCCGTTGCTCAGTATAATAGGAACTTCCTGCTCTCCGGTACGGCTAACGTTTGATATGTCGCACTTAACGTTGATTTTATCAGACGTTACCTGATTGATTACAAACTTTGAAGCTTTTACTGTAACATGAATTTCGAGTGTTTTATTGTTTGTGTAGCACTGCATGCCAAGTCGCTTTGCCTGCTTGCTGTTTAGCGAAATTGACGTGTTAATTGTCAAATCCCTTGACTGAGTTTCGCCAAGCGAGAGGGAAGCGCCAACCCACACAACAAACGCAAGTATCAGCGAGGTGATAATCAAATACCTGTCGTTGAATATAAGTCGTCTTAACGAAAAACTTTTTTTGCTGTTTTCCTTAGCCATTATTTATTCCTCCTTATCAGTCTTTTGAGGAATCTGTCGTCAGACTTGTTGTCTGTTGGCATAAATTCTTGCTCAAGTATGTCACGAAGTTGACCTGACGAAATATCTCTTTCAAGCGAGCCGTTTTGTGCAACACTGATTTGACCGGTTTCTTCGCTTACTACTACAATAACGGCGTCACTTTCCTGCGACATACCTATTGCAGCCCTGTGCCTCGTACCGAGTGAAGACGACACATTGTCGCGTGTAAGCGGCAGTATACAACCTGCGGCATAAACCTGCGAGCCTCGGATAATCATTGCGCCGTCGTGCAGCGGAGATTTTGGAAAAAAGATATTTTCAATCAGTATACTCGACGGGCTTGCGTTGATTATCGAGCCGCTCGCAATAACTTCGCCAAGCATTGTTTCGTTTTCAAAAACAATCAGCGCGCCGACTTTATCATCGCTCATTGCCGTGCATGCTTTGCAAACTGCGTCAATAGTCTTTTTCATATCAACGTCGTTAACGCCGTTGCCGAAAAGCGATTTAAAACCGCGCCTGTAAGCGCCTTTACCCATCTGCTCAAGCACATTCCTGATTTCAGGACCAAACAGAATGATAAGTATAATAAGTATGTTTTTAAATATTTCTTTAAAAATATAACTTGACGCTTCCATTCCGAGTATGCTCACTATTGCGTAAAGCACCAGCAAAAAGATAATGCCTTTAAGGAGCTGGAACGCTCTTGTATCGCGTATAATGCGTATAACTGTGTAGATTACAAATGCAACAAAAAGAATATCAATAATGTCGACTATTCCGATGTCGCGCAGCAAATCTACAACTTGCTTTAAATAATCTTTTAATGTACTTGCGAGTTCATAAAAGATTTCAAGTGGTGTTTTTAATAAATATAACGGCATATTGTATAACATCCCTTAAATTAGTTAATATAAAGTAACTATTAATAGATATAAATATTTTATCATATAAATGTTAAAAAATAAAGAATATTTTGAAAATCATTATTTTTATTTTAATCTGTACGTCATATCGTCGCAGCAGGGCAGCGCTTCATTAGTGCATAGAGCGTAGATATTTGTGTATCTGCACTCGTTTTCAAACTGACTCAGAACAGAACCGCCAATTTGTTTTGCGTCCCTGTAACGCGTTATAACAGGCAACTCGGATTTTTTACTGATATCTGACAGCAGTTTTTTACCGTATTCGCTCATTGCAAGCACTCGCAGATAGCGCGGCTCGGAGTCGGTGTCACGCGTAATGTCAAGGAAGGCTCGAAGTATAATCCTGCGTATCCTCGCGTGAGTGTAGCGCTTTGTTTTAATACTGTCGTACAGTTCGTCAAGCGTTGTTGCGCTCTTAACCGCCTCGATAATTCTGTTTTCAAGACCTTCGCTGACATCTTCAATATTTGCAAAGTCATCTTTGCTCATTGTCCGCAGTTTGTACAGCACTGCGCGCTCACAGTTTTTTAGTTCCGCCTTGTCAGTCATATTGCTGCGTATAGCGCTTGCGCTGTATTCAGCATCATCGCTGTCGTGACCGCCGCCGATACGCTTAATTACTATCGGCTTCAGATTTGTGCTATTCAGATATTCTATTGCAAGCACGTTGTTAGGCGTGTCAAGCAGGGGAGAGCCCACCGCTTTTCTCAAAGCGGCAGGGTAGGACAACCCCTCGGATATAGCAGTTCTTATTTCGGTCTGTTTACTCTTTATCTCGCTGCACACCGACATCAGCGCGTCAATATCGCCGCATTCCGCGCCAAAGGCAATAGAATCGCAGATTTTTGCGTTTTCAAGTAATTTCACTCCGGTACGTGCAAACCCCTCTGCAGACTGCACAGAGCAGGGTGTGACGAGTTCAAGCACAAGGTCGGCTCCGTTTTCTACTGCAACTTTTGCACGTTCAAATTTGCTGATAGCAGCGGCTTCACCGCGCTGAACAAAGTTTCCGCTCATAACGCAAATTACGCCGTCACTCTTACCCTTAACGCTGTCAATAAGGTGTTTATGCCCCTTGTGAAATGGGTTAAACTCACAAATTATGCCTGTTATCATAAAAAAATCCTTTAAATTAATATTTTTACTTGACATTATACTATTATATATTATAT
>ONXZ01000187.1 GCA_900321905.1 uncultured Eubacteriales bacterium | reverse complement strand
CCTTGTAACAGGCAGACCAATACTGTTTTACATTCCTGACCTTGAAAGTTATACCGAGTTCAGAGGTCTGTATATGCCTGTTGATGGGCTGCCGGGACCTGTAACCCAGAGCGCTGAGGAGATTGCAAAGTGGGTTTCAGAGCCTGACAAACTCGGCGATATTATTGATAAAGAAAAATATCAGGCGGCTAAAGAAAAATACGCCTGCAACGATGACGGTCACGTGTGCGAAAAGGTGGTTAATGCTGTATTCTTCGGTGATGAGAGTCACTGCATTTCGCTTGAGAACAACAAAATCAAGCTGCTTCTCCATACCGATGTTATTATGGCTAACGGTATCAGTTTTTCTGCGTACAACCTGCTTAATAATATTGATACCGACAAGTACGATGTTACTTTCTTCTCAACAGGCGAGCGTTCTTATTCCGAAACTTATGTCAGAAGCCTGCCTAAGAATATCAGGGTTTACTATAAACCCGACGGTCATACCGCAAATGTTGAAGCAATTGCAAAAATCAACTGCTGCAGGGATAACGGCATTACAGATGTTGACGGCAGCGACTTGTTCCCGTCGCAGTTCTACCGTGATGAATACAGGCGTTGTTTCTGCGACATAAAGTTTGACTGCATTGCAAACTTCAGCGGTTTCAATTCATATTACGCAAATATTTATTATACAAAGAGGGACTGCAGGAACGTTATCTGGATGCATAACGTTATGCGCAGCGAGTATGAGAGGGAAGCCAACGGCAAACTCGTATTCAAAGCGCACCTTGACTGCATTTACAAACTCTATCCTTACTTTGACAAATATGTTTCCTGCTCAAAGACAACTATGCTTGAGAACAGGAAAGACCTTGCTACTGACGAAAACTATTCGCGCTTCACATATGCAAAGAATATGATTAACGCCGAGAGGGTTGAAAACGGCGTCGCCGCTAAAGAATATATCGAGATGGACGGCAAAAAATACATCTATCTTAACGACGGCGGCACTGAGGAATTTGCTATCCCCGCACCGAGGGAGGGCGATATCAACTTTGTTACTATGGGTCGTCTTGCGGACGCTAAAAACCATATCAACCTGATTAACGCCTTTAAACGCTTTAACGACGATAATCCAAATTCAAGGCTTTATATCATCGGCGACGGTCCGCTTGCAGCCAAAACTGCTAAATTGCGCGACAAATTGAATCTTAAAGATAAGGTGATTCTTACAGGCGCAGTTAACAATCCGTTTGCAATTATGTCCGACTGCGACTGTTTTATCCTGCCTTCATATTACGAGGGTCAGCCTATGGTAATTCTTGAGGCGAGAGTGCTCGGACTGCCCATTATCGTGTCCGATTTTGATACTGTTAAGGACAGTATGTACGATAACGGTCAGTTACTTATCGGCACGGATGTTGACGATATCTATAACGCGCTGGTTGCGTTTAAGAACGGCAAAGTTCCGAACGAGTATAAGTTCGACGCCGCTCAGTACAACCGTGAGGCTATGGAAGAATTTGAAAAAGCAATTAACTGAGGAGAATGTCCAAAGCAATGACAGATAACATTATTTCAAGCAGACTTGAGTTTAAAGATTTTACGTCTGAAGAGGAAGCAAAGGCAAATCCGTATGTCAACGCGCTCGATTTGCCTGTTGATAAAAAATCGGTGTTTCTTGTAGCAGGCAAAAACAGCAGGCTCGGCAATTTCAGAATTGCGGCTGCTATGCTGTTAGCAAAAGGCTATAAGATTTACGCTTATCCGTCTGTGTGTAAAAAAATAATCGGCGCAAGACCTGTTACAGGCAAGAGTGATGAATATTACCGTGCAGCCGCAACAGCACGTATTATCTATGCAGTTGACTACCTGCCGTCGTTTATGCTTGTGCGAAACGGTCAGTATGTGTTCAATGATATAAAGAAAAGTCCAAAGTCGATTGGCGACATTTTGTCAAAAAATCAGACGGAGATGAAAACAAGTTATCACGTTCCGCCTGCTGAACGCATTTCAATCAGTTATGCAAGCAAACTTGCAGGCGCTATCAGCCATCCTGAAACCGTGGCGGAAAGCCATGATAACGATAAAAGGAAAATTCTCGTTGCGGCAAATGTCAGCAAAAATGAAAATGCGTTTGAACTGTTTAAAAGGGTTGCGTATGCAAACCGCGACGCAGAAGTTACCCTTGTGTTTGACGCAAAGGAAGCAAGCGAGTATGAAAACGAGTTGATGAAACTCGGCGACAATGTGCGCGTTTTGCCAAAGCAGGGACTTCTTCCGCGTAAACAGCAGGATAACGACAAGATTCTCTATCTCGGTAAAGAGTATCAGTACCTTTACAATCCAAACGATATTGACACCTTCCTGCCAAGTTATATTTTTGACTGTGAGCGCAGGCGAACTCTTGGCGGCGAACATTTTGACGTTGCAATCAATCTGCTAAACAATTCGTTTTACTGGTCGTGGTTGTTGCGCACATCGTGTGATGAATATGTTTACGTTGACGGTCTGGGCAGCCTTCGCCTTAGCGATGTTAACCGTGAGGCGCATAACAAAATGATTTCACACCTTGAAAAAGTGTACTTTCTCAGGGAGGATATGTACTCAAACGCAGTTGAGGACTGCGAGGGTATGCCGCACAACTTCGGCATACTGCCGTACTATCCCGGCGAGCAGGACCGTACAGAGGTTAAAGTCGTTACTGTCGGCGGCAAAAAACGCCTTCTTCTCGACTCAAGAAACCGCGGAATTTTCGGCGCAAAGGTTGTATCCACCGCACCGTATTTTGAGGACGGTCAGGCGGATTATGCTGTTATCAACTACACCCTCACGGCTGAGGAAAACGTTGATTTTATCAACGAACTTCCAAAGGACAGGTTGCTGTTTATAATCGACCCTTACGGTCTTATTAACGGCAACACAATGTTTGTTCCCGACGGCAAACTTGTGCATATTCCGTCGCTCAAAAAGTTCTCCGTTTTGCTCAGTCATTTCGGCAAATGCTATGTTATCGGCGACAATCCTGCAGTTGAGGAAGAGGCAAAACTCGCAGGTAAAGAGATAGTAAAACTCACAAAATAGCAAAAACAAAACACCGTAAGGCGTCAAGCCTTGCGGTGATTTTGATTTATCAGGAATTCTTTTTTATATCTTTATAAGTTGCATACAGCAGGGCGAAAAGTGAAAATACATAAATCGCGCTGACGGATATATTAACTGCCATATTCTCCCTGAAAACTGCCATCAGCACTGCAAACGCAGCGGTCAGTCCGCCCGCTTTCAGCATAAACGGCTTTGTTGGTTTGCAGGTGCATTTTGCATAACGCTTCAGCGCAAAAAGGAATACAAAATATGCCACAACCGAGCATACAAGGAATATCAATTTAGGCACAAGATTTACTTCTTCCTCGCGCATAAATTCAAGCGACGCGGTTATGTTGTTCATCGCAAAAATTATAAAAATGTGTATCACCATATAGAGCAT
>ONXZ01000044.1 GCA_900321905.1 uncultured Eubacteriales bacterium | reverse complement strand
GGACAGGCTGCTGTCCGCTTATTTTTTTGCCTGTATTTATCCCGGAAAAATGTCGCATAATACTTTGTAACAATATATTATAAGGGTATAAAATTTGATTCTTGACTTTTTAATACAATATATAGTATAATTGGCAATGTATGTATACTTCTTATGGAGGAATCTTATGGCAAAAAAGGCTTACGGTAACGATAGTATTAAATCGTTAAAAGGTGCTGACCAGGTCAGAATGCGCCCTGCCGTTATTTTTGGTTCGGACGGTATTGAAGGTTGTCAGCACTCTATATTTGAGATTATGAGTAACTCTATCGACGAGGCTCGTGAAGGCCACGGTAACAGAATTGTTGTTACGCGTTATCTTGACGGGTCTGTTGAGGTGCAGGACTTCGGCAGAGGTATTCCTGTTGAGTTCAATAATAATGAAGATGAGTGGAACTGGAAACTTTTGTTCTGCACTCTTTACGCGGGCGGTAAGTACGATAACAATAGCGCTTCAAACTATCAGTATTCGCTTGGTCTTAACGGTCTTGGACTCTGCGCTACACAGTTTGCCAGCGAGTATATGGACGCTGAAATCAAGCGTGACGGATACAAGTACACCCTGCATTTTGAAAAGGGTGAAAATATCGGCGGTCTTACAAAAGAGCCTTACGGCAAGCGCGGCGATACAGGTACAAAAATTAAGTGGAAGCCTGACCTTAAAGTTTTTACCGACATAAATGTTCAGCCTGAATACTTTATGCAGGTTATGAAACATCAGGCTATTGTCAACGACGGTATCAAATTTGTGTTTAAAAATCAAATTACCGCGGCGCAGTTTGAAACTACTGAGTATTGTTACGAAAACGGTATTCAGGACTACGTTAAGGAACTCGCCGGTGAAACTGCTTTTACCACTCCTCAGTACTGGGAATGTGACCGCGAGGGTCGTGACAGAGAGGACCTTGACACATATAAACTCAAAATCAAGGCTGCACTTGCATTTTCACAAAAAACACAGGCTAAGGAATACTACCACAACTCAAGTTTTCTTGAGCATGGCGGTGCGCCTGAAAAGGCGTTCCGCAGCGCTTTTGTAAATCAGATTAACGCCTATATGAAGGCAAATAATAAGTTTAATAAGTCTGATTCACAGGTAAACATTCAGGATGTTGAGGAATGTATTATCTTTGTTGTTTCGAGTTTTTCAACTCAGACTTCGTATGAAAATCAGACGAAAAAGGCAATCACCAATAAGTTCATACAAGAGGCTATGACGGACTTCTTCCGCAAGCAACTTGAAATATATTTTATTGAGAATAAAATGGACGCGGACAAGATTTCCGACCAGATTCTCATTAATATGCGTTCGCGTGTAAAGGCTGAAAAGACGAGGAAAAACCTCAAAACCACCCTGCAGGCAAAGGTTGATATGACCAACCGCATCCAAAAGTTCGTTGACTGCCGTTCAAAAGATGTCAGCGAGCGCGAGATATTTATTGTTGAGGGCGACTCTGCTCTCGGCGCCTGCAAACAGGCGCGTGACGCTAATTTCCAGGCGCTTATGCCTGTCAGAGGTAAAATACTTAACTGCCTTAAATCTGATTACGATAAGATTTTTAAGAGCGAAATCATCACCGATTTAATCAAGGTGCTTGGCTGCGGCGTTGAGGTTAAAAGCAAAGCCGCCAAAGATGTTACGCTGTTTGATATGAACGCTCTGCGCTGGAACAAAATTATGATTTGTACAGATGCCGATGTCGACGGCTTCCATATCAGAACACTTATACTAACTATGATTTATCGCCTTATGCCTAAACTTATTGAAGAAGGTAAGGTGTTTATCGCTGAGTCGCCGCTTTATGAAGTAACATGCAAAGACCAGACATACTTTGCCTACAACGAAATTGAGATGGACGAAATCCGCAAGGAAATCGGTGATAAAAAATACACAGTACAGCGTTCAAAGGGTCTTGGTGAAAACGAGGCTGAAATGATGAGCCTTACCACTATGAACCCTGCAACACGCCGTCTTATCAAGGTTACACCGAGCGAAGCGGCTGCTACAAGCGAGATGTTTGATTTGCTCCTCGGCGACAATCTTGAGGACAGACGTGAATATATTTCTAACTACGGTCATCTTTATCTTGATGCCGCAGATGTGTCGTAAGGGAGGTGTCTGACTATGGCAAGAAGAAAAAAGAATACTCCCGAAGTTGCTGCAAATCCGCTTGCTGACAACGTTCATATTCAGGGCGCAGGTAGTATTAAGGACGAGCAGGTAACAGATACTCTTAAAGAAAACTTTATGCCTTACGCTATGAGCGTAATCATATCCCGTGCCATTCCTGAAATTGACGGCTTTAAGCCCTCGCACCGAAAACTGCTGTACACAATGTATAATATGGGTCTGCTTCAGGGCGGCACAATTAAGAGCGCGAACATTGTCGGTAGAACAATGCAACTTAACCCGCACGGTGACGCGTCAATTTACGAAACTATGATTAGACTGTCGCGTGGTAATGAAAGTTTGCTTTATCCTTATGTTGAGTCAAAGGGTAACTTCGGTAAAGCGTACTCAAAAAATATGATGTATGCAGCATCACGTTATACAGAAGCAAAACTTGCTCCGATTTCAAAGGAACTCTTTGAGGATATTAACAAGGACACCGTTGATTTTGTAGATAACTACGATAACACGATGAAAGAGCCAACGCTGCTGCCGGTGACGTTTCCGTCAATTTTGTCAAACGTCACAACGGGTATTGCAGTTGGTATGGCTTCCTCAATCGCTTCGTTTAACCTCGGCGAACTCTGCGAAACGACTATCGCAATGATAAAAAATCCCGACCACGAAATTTCGGAAACTTTGCTTGCTCCCGATTTTGTAGGCGGCGGATATATCATCTACGACAAAGACGAACTTGAAAAGATTTATTCCACAGGCAGAGGCTCGGTTAAAGTGCGTGCAAAGTACACTTACGATAAGTCGTACAACTGCATTGATATCACCGAAATTCCGCCAACTACCACGTCTGAAGCGATTATTGACAAGATTGTAGAACTCGTTAAGTCGAACAAAGTTAAGGAACTTTCCGACCTGCGTGATGAAACTGACCTCAAAGGTCTGCGCATTACTCTTGACCTCAAAAGGGGAACTGACCCCGATAAACTGATGATGAAACTCTACAAGATGACGCCGCTTGAGGACACCTTCTCCTGCAACTTCAACGTGCTTATCAAAGGCACGCCAAAGGTGCTTGGCGTTAAAGATATCTTAAAAGAGTGGATTGATTTTCGTCTTGAGTGTGTTCGCCGCAGAACGCAGTTTACGCTTAACAAAAAAGCGGACAGGCTGCACCTGCTTGAAGGTCTTGAAAAAATATTGCTTGACATTGATAAGGCAATTAAGATTATCCGCGAAACTGAGTCGGAGTCCGATGTTGTGCCAAACTTGATGATTGGCTTCGGCATTGATAAGGTTCAGGCTGAATTTGTGGCGGAAATCAAACTTCGCCACCTCAACAAAGAGTACATTCTCAAACGTACAAAAGATATTGAAACGCTCAAAAAAGAGATTGAGGAACTTGAGGGTATTCTCGCGAGCAAGAACAAACTCAAGAAAATCATTATTAAAGAACTTACCGAGGTCAGTGCAAAGTATTCGGGTGAGAGAAAGACGCAGATTCTCTACGAGGTTGAGCAGTTTGATGAAAATACTGTAGTTGAAGTTCCCGATTATCCTGTTACTCTGTTTATCACAAAGGAAGGCTACCTTAATAAAATCCGTACCGCAAACCTGCGCATGTCAGGCGAGCAGAAGGTTAAGGAAGGCGACGAGGTTGTCCGTACGTTTGAATGTTCTAACCGCGACGAACTCCTTGTGTTTACCGATAAGGCGCAGGTGTATAAGGCAAAGGTTGATGATTTTGCCGATTCAAAAGCGTCGCTTCTCGGCACATACGTTGCAACTAAACTTGAGATGGAAGCAGATGAAAAAACTATCTTTATCTGCGTAATTCGCGAGTACAAGGGTTATATGATTTTTGCGTTTGAAAACGGCAAGGTTGCAAAAGTCGATATTACTGCATATCAGACAAAGACAAACCGCAAGAAACTTTTGAAAGCGTATTCAAACAAAGTTCCTCTTGTTGCCTGCGAGTACATCGAGGACGATACCGAACTTGTACTTTGCTCAACCAGCGGCAGGTTGTTAATCCTGAACACCGGCGCTCTTGCGGCAAAAACAACTAAAGACACAATCGGTGTTTCGGTTATGACTCAAAAGAAAAAGCACAAACTCGAATCTATACATTTTTATCAGGAAGGCGAGTTTGAAAAGGCGTGGCGTTTCAGAACCAAAAATCTCCCTGCAGCAGGCGCAATGCCGGGTCCTGCTGATAACAGCGACCAAATCTCATTTTATTAATTAAAAAATGCTTGCATTATAATATCACTTGTGCTATAATTAGTGGGCGTAAAATTATAGATTACACATTTTGATATATTTTGGAGGATAAATTATGCTTTGGTATCATTACGTTTTTGGCGGCGTACTTATCGTTGCTTCAATTATTATTAATGTTGTTGTCCTTATGCAGGAAGGCCGTTCGCAAAACCTTTCAGGCGCTATCACAGGCGGCTCAAACAATTTTGACAACAGGTCAAAGGGCAGAACAATTGAAGGCAAACTTGAACGTCTTACAAAGTACTTGATAGTACTCTTCTTCGTTATAGTTCTTGCCGCTTTCCTTGTATTTCTTTTTGTATAAAATTCTGTAAATAGCCTTGCAATTTTACAGTTGCAAGGCTGTTTTTTATTGGAGAAACAGAGTGTACTATATAATTTTTGATTTTGAATGGAACAATGCTTACAGCCATATAGTTCATAATTTTATGAATGAGATTATTGAAATCGGCGCAGTTAAGCTTGATGAAAAATTAAATATAGTTGACACCTTTAAGCAGATGATAACGCCTGAACTGACAAAAAAACTTTCCGGCAGATGCAAAAACCTTACAGGAATTACCAACGAAGAACTTAAAGAAAACGGTATCAGATTTAAAGACGCGTTTTCCGACTTTGCACGTTGGAGCGCAGGGGATAATAACGTTTTTATGAGTTGGAGCAATTCCGATTTGTATGTGCTCTCGGGCAATTTTTTGCAGCATTTTGGCAATTGTAAAGTCGATTTTATGCGTAATTACTGCGACGTGCAAAAATATTGCATGGCGTTTGTAAAACGCGATGAAGAACATAAAAACAACCAGATAGCGCTTTCAAAATGCGCCGAGGAATTCGGCGTTGAAGTTGACACGGAAAAACTGCACAGAGCGCTTGCTGACTGCTATGTTACTGCAGAATGTTTCAGGCGCGTTTTTGACAGAGAAAAACTCAGCGGCTACATAAATTCCTGTGATTCCTCGTTTTTTGAAAGATTGCTCTTTAAGCCTTATTACATCACTTCGTTTAATTCATCGCATTTTGATATTAACAGTTACGAACTGAATTGTCCGAGTTGCGGTAAACCGCTAAAAAAGTGCGATGATTTTACCGTTCAGAACAAAGCGTTTAAAGGTGCTGTAAAGTGCCGTAAATGCCGCAGAACATACTGGGCGTTTGTCCGCGCTAAAAAAACGTATGATGACGTTGTTGTTAAAACACGTTTTGTTGAGATGAATAAAAAGCGAGCAAGAAGGCTTAATAATTCCTGAAAATTGTAAACAATTATTAATTTTTGTAATTTTTTCTTTATTTTTTCTTTCTAATATATTATAATATAACGCAGTAAGTTTAAGGAGAAAAGTTATGGCTTCAAAGAATTATGATGATTTGCTTGAATCTTTCATGAATAATTCGCAACAAGTTTATAATGAGGATAAGGACAAGCAGCGTAAGGGCAACCTTCCAAGCTCCTATAATGTCAGAAATTCCGAAAAGCATTCTGAGCAGGCTAAACGTAACAGAAAGCCTGCAACACAGAATAATCAGCAGACTAAAAAACAGCCTAAAAAATCTCCGCGCAAGCAGAGAGGCGCTGCAGCGACTTTCTTTGGCAATCTCGGCAAGACGCTGCTTGCGTTGATTATGGTTGCGGGCGTTGTTACAGTTGTTTGCTCATCTGTTATCGTGATTTACGGTCTCAGTGTTATTAACGGCGACGCTGTGTTCGACCTTGATAAAGAAAAATATAGCCAAAACCAGACTTCGTTCATTTACGGCTATGAGAATAACAACAAAAAGAAACCTGTTGAAATTACAAGACTTCACGGTGAGGAAAACCGTATCTGGCTTTCAAAAAAAGAGATGCCGAAATACCTCCCGCTTGCGTTTATTGCCTGCGAGGACGAGCGTTTTCAGACTCACCACGGCGTTGACTGGAAGCGCGTCGGAGGCGTAATCCTTGTCAGCGGCAACCAGGGACAGGGCGGCTCGACAATCACTCAGCAACTTATTAAAAACCTCACAGACCAGAACGACGTTACTTTTGTTCGTAAGTTTAATGAGATTCTCTCCGCACTTAACCTTGAAAAGCATTATTCTAAAGATGAGATTATTGAGGCGTACCTCAACACAATCTATCTTTCAAACGGTTGCTACGGTGTAAGAACTGCGGCGGAAACATATTTTGGTAAGGATGTTGAAAATCTCAATATTGCAGAATGTGCCTGCCTTGCTTCAATCACACAGTATCCTTCGCGTTATGACCCCCTCACAAACCCTGAACAACTTAATCCTGAAAACAATGTTTCAAGACGTCGCTGGATTCTCGGCAAGATGAAGGAAAAGGGATTTATAACAGAGGCACAGTATAACGAAGCAATAAACTATAAGATGGTTTATACAAACTCCAAAAACTATAAAGGTTCTACTGTTAAAAATAAAAACAAGAAAAAGGGCAAGCAGTCAATCAACTCTTATTACACTGACTATGTAATTGAAGAAGTTATTGAAGATTTGCAGAAGATGGGTTACAGCGCCAAAAAGTCTAGAGATATGATTTACGGCGGCGGTTTAAAAATCTATTCCGCTATCGACTTTGACGTTCAGGACGCAATCGAAGATGTTTATGTTAAATACCGCAGAATGCCTGATGAGAGCGTTCAGGGCGCTTGCGTTGTAATGGACTACAAGGGCAGAATTCTCGGCATTGTAGGCGGCTGCGGCAAGAAGAAAGCTAACAGAACGCTTAACCGTGCCTCACAGTCAACACGTCAGCCGGGTTCTACCATCAAACCGCTTTCTGTTTACGGACCTGCGCTTGAAAAGAGTTTGCAGGATAAAGACACAAAGATTTACTGGTCAACGCCTGTTAAGGACGCGCCTCTTATGACTTTACCGAACGGTGAACAGTGGCCTACCAACGAGGGCGGCGGATACTCAGGCGGCTCCGTTTCAATCCAAAAGGGTCTTGCAAACTCGATGAACACTATTTCTGCAAGAACTCTTGATATGATAGGTCCGTCATATTCTTATGACTATATAACAAGCCGTTTCCACATTTCCACACTTGAAGTTCAGGACGAAAACTATGCTCCTATGGCTACGGGCGCTCTTACAAACGGTGTAACAACGCTTGAAATGACCTCTGCATATCAGGCTTTCGGTAACGGCGGTTACTATTATGAAGGCTATGCTTACTACAAGATTGAGGACTCCCAGGGCAACGTAATTATTGAAAAGAAGCCTGACGAAACTAAGGAAGCCGCTCTTTCTGAGGACACTGCAGGTATTATGAACAAACTTCTGCAGACTGTTATGACTGAGGGTACAGGTACTACCTACAAACTCAGCGGCATTGAGTGCTTTGGTAAAACAGGTACAACAACCGATGATAAGGACCGTTGGTTTATGGGCGGAACTCCTGAGTATATCGCAGGCGTTTGGTACGGTTACGATACACCTAAGGAAGTTGTTTACTATCTGTCACCAAACCCGAGCGGTACAATCTGGAATCTTGTAATGCAGAATATCTACGAAAAGAAGGGTATCAAAAAGACTGAATTCAAACAGCCTGACGGCATTGTTCAACTTCAGTACAGCCCTGAAAACGGTAAAATCTGCACAGGCAGCGGAATGTACGGCTGGTATGACAAGGATAACCTGCCGGGTACAACTACCTACGTTCCAACCACAACGACTGAAAAGTCTACCGAGAAGGAATCAACGCAGGCAACTACAAGCAGCAATAATAACGCTAATTACAACAACGGTAATGCGTACGACACAACGGCTGCAACACAGGCCCAGACTACTGCCGCACCTGCACCTACGCAACCTGCAACGGCTGCACCGCAAAATTCCGGCGGTAAAAACCAAGGGGAATAAGATTAAATCTGAACGGAAAATCGTATATCGGTTTTCCGTTCTTTTAGAAAGGCTTATTATACTGGTCTCCATTTGCAGGAGACTATGTAAATAAATCTTCATATTTTCTGTTGATGACTTAACAACAATCGGCTCAACAGACACCAAAGAATTATCTGTGTGTTCTTTATTCTTTTC
>ONXZ01000113.1 GCA_900321905.1 uncultured Eubacteriales bacterium | reverse complement strand
GCGGGTCGTCCTCAGGGATACCTGCCTCAACCTTACCTACAAGGTCAGCACCAACGTCGGCAGCCTTAGTGTAGATACCGCCGCCAACACGCGCAAACAAAGCAATTGATGAAGCACCGAGGCTGAAACCTGTAAGAATATTAAGCGCAGAAGCGTTACTCATAACATCTGTAAATCTTGTGACAATAAGGAAGATTGCCGCAATACCGATAACGCCAAGACCTACAACCGAAAGACCCATAACCGAACCGCCTGAAAACGCAACCTTGAGCGCGCCGGACAAGCCTGACTCTTTTGCGGCGTTAGCCGTTCTTACATTTGCTCTCGTTGCTACGGTCATACCAAGATAACCTGCAAGGGTGGAGAACAGTGCGCCGAGTAAGAAACAAAGCGCTGTTTTGTAGTCAATAAGAATAGTAATAAGTATCGCAAGCGCTATTACAAAGAACACAAGAATTCTGTATTCAGAAGTAAGGAATGCTTTTGCGCCGTCCTCAATGTTTTTTGCAATCTCACGCATACGCTCGTTACCGGCGTCTTTTTTTGTGATATTGTGTGCAGTCAATAGCGCAAATGCAAGCGACGCAATGCCCACAACTACGCATATAATTAGTAAAATCAATGTAGTGTTACCCACTAAATCACATCCATTCTATATTAATGATTTTATTAAAAAGGCGACTGCAATCAGCCGCCTTTTAAACTGATTAATTATTCTTCGTTTTTATTTGCTGAATTAAGCGCTTCCTGCTCTTTAAGTCTGTCAGCACGGATATCAGCAAGTTCAACAACCATTTCCTGCTGGAGTTTGCCGTGAATAGGATAGAGGATAAATGATACGCCGTAAAGTCCTCTTGCAAGTGCAGGCAGGATACAGAATACTGCCCAGATACCGTTGAGCATCTTCGGGTCAGTCTGCGGAACAGCGTTACCGAGTGAGTCGGTAAGCGGTATGTAGTTAATCCACGTAAGCACCATACCTGACAGCCAGCCTGTAACGGAAGTAGCAAGTTTGATAAAGTAGCCCTGTACTGTAGTAACAAGCGCTTCGTTTCTCATACCGTGCTTCCACTCCATCCAGTCGAGTGCCTCGGCGGTAAGGATTGGGTTAGCAACCTGAATAATCTTGTTTGGAAGACCGCAAATTGTAAGACCGACGATTACAAAAATGAGGTTTGCGATTTTGTGCTGTTCAAAAGTCTGACCGAACGGGTGATAACCCACAATGAAAAGACCCATATAAGCAACAAAACCAAATACACCTGCGATAATAGCAGTCATTCTTGCGCCGAGTTTTTTAACCATCTTTGCAGCGATTGGTACCATAACGTAGTTTGGTATACCTGTGAACAGACCGCAGATTGTCTGATTCATAAGCGAGCCCGTATTATTGAGCCAGAAATACTGCTCTGATGAGCCGCCGACAGCCTTGAAGTTGTTGAAGAACTCTGCAAGGATTGTAACAAGCAGCGGCTTGTTTGAAAAGATATTCTTAACAGATTCAAGAACGGAGGTTTCATTCATTTCCTCACGGCTCATAAGCGGAACTCTTTCACGCATATTGAAGAAGCCGAACACCGCAAACAGCGCCGCGAGTATAAGCATAAAGTATGCAAATCCGCTGTAAATGCCAACCATTGTAAACTTAGGGCTTACTTTAGGAAGCAGTGTTACAAGTACAGGCACAAGCGACGGAAGCCATGTTCCGAAAAGTTCAAAGAACTTTGTAATTGTGATAAGATTGTTACGTTCGTTGGTGTTTGGGGTGATGTTGTAAATCATAAGACCCCAGGCGCCGAAGTAACTCATACCAAGACCGTATATAATGATTGCGATAGACGCCCACGCAACCTTGCCGCCTGAGCTGATGTGTCCGCCCGGAACGGTAAACATCATATAACCGCCGATAAGCCACAGCGGCAGTGGAAGAATGAAGAACGGTCTTACACGTCCCCATCTTGTACGCGTTCTGTCTATGATAAGACCTGAAATCGTGTCATCGACTGCGTCGTAGATTGAAGCAAACAGATTGATGTTTGCATATGCGGTTGTGTTCAGTTTAAGGAACTGAATCATAAAGAATTCCTTAAACGCGGATGTGAACTGACCTAAGTTCTTCTGACCGAAGTTGACAAGCACGTAAGCCGCAATTTCCTTTGGAGTAAGGTAATTCTTTTTGGTATACGCAAGTTTGTCAAGCGCGTCCATTTCCTCAGTGGTAATATCTTCGTTAACTACTGATTCCGCCAAAATTATTCCCTCATTTCTGCATCGGGACTCTCCGGCCCGATTATTAACACTACTATATTATCATAGTATAATAATTAAATCAACACTTTTTTGATTGAAAATAAATTATTACACTCAGTCCATATTTGATATTGACATTCGGCATAAAAGAGGATAAAATGTTATTTGAATAACTATTTGAGAGGTGTCATTATGGCAAGTACCTGTCCAAATTGCGGTAGAACTCTGCGCTGGTATGAATTTAAAGCAGAATGTAAAGAGTGCGGTGTTTCTATCCCTAACTATAATTGGGAAGCAAGACTTGAAGAGGACGCTGAAAAAGCGGCTGAAAGGTCCCTTGCATTCCACAAAACAATGAATATGTTTGCATATTCTATTTGGGGAACCAAGTTGCGTATTGCACGCATTATTATGTCGTTTCTCCCTGCAATCGGATTTATTCTTCCGTGGTACAAACTTACAAGCGACGCGGAGAGTATCGGCATTGATATGATTGGTATTTTCACCGACGGCAAGTCGCTTATAGACCTGTTCAAAAGTTTCTTTGGCGATATGGGACTGTACTTCACTAATATGTCGTTTGAGGGCGGCAGCGGCGTGTTGTCATACACAATGCTCGCTATCCTGTTTATGCTCCTCTGCGCATTGTTTATTGTGATAGCATTCTTTATGATTTTGTTTACTAACAAGCATCCAAAGTCAAAACTTATGGTTATATTTGATTGCATCAGCATCGCTTGCTGTGTAGTTTCAAGCATTATGTTTACCATTGGACTCAAGTCTGTAGGCGCTGAAACTGCTGTTAACTTCGGTGATATTCCGCTTTATAACATTAGCGGCAGCGTAATGTGGGGCTACTTTGTAGCGCTTCTTCTGCTTGTTGTAGCGCTTGTATTTAATTTCCTTGTAATGCGCGCTCCTGCTAAATCGCACGAACAACTTGAAGAAGAACGTCTTGCTCGCAAGGCTGAAAAAGAAGCAAAAGAAGAACAAAAGAGAATTGAGCGCGAAAAAGCGCAGGAAGAAGCCGAAAAGAAGGCTAAAGAGGAGCAGGAGAGAATTGTTGCCGAGGCAAAGGCAAAACTTGCCGCTCGCAAAGAAAAGGGCAAAAAATAATCCTTCAGGAGTAACTAATAATGAACGCAAAACAAAAGAAAAGAGCCATAATTATCGGAGTAATTCTCGGTGTACTGCTTGTTGCAGGCATCACAGGCGCTCTTGTGCTTAAACTCAGCCAGCCTGTTTATACTAAAGTTTCAATAGCGCTTATGCCTGAAAAACTTGATTACACCGATTCAGACGGTAAAAAACTTACTTTCTATATTGAAGAAAATAAAAAGTTTAACGCCAAGAAGGACGATCCGATTGAGGCTTACAGCACTTATTATCTTGACGAAAAAGACCAAAAGGTTTACCTCAAAGACGGCATTTATATGACCGATAAAGAGTATGCTGAGTCAAAGAGAGCCGACAAGAAAAAACAAGAGGGCGCTGTCAACGGCGTTAAGGAGAATGTCGGTCAGGGACAGATGGTTACAGTCGGTTTCCTTGTCAAGGCGCAGGAAAATGCAAATAAAGTCCTTGCGGGATTCCGTTGGGCTATTGCAATTTTCGCAGTTTGCTGCGCGGCATTTTTGATTTACCTATGGTATCTCAGTTGGTCTGTGCGTGAGGATAAGAAAAAACAAAAACTTGAAGAGGCTGAAGAAATCCTCAGCGGTGACAAAGATAAAGACGAAAAAACCGAATAACAAAAATATACAAAGGCTGTTCGTTGAACAGTCTTTGTTTTTTTTATTGACTATACCGCTTTGTGAACGTATAATAAAGTTATAACATCAAGGGGGAGTGTGTTAAATGGCTGATTACGTGGCGAAAGCCAAAAGTACAATCAGAGATGTAAAAAGTTATTGGAAAGTTCCGCCTAAAGGCAAGTATATGACCTTTAAGGAAATCGGAGCATACGCATTCGGCGGTATCGGTGCATACTTCATTATCCAACTCGGTTCAACGCTTATTGTCAGCACAACCAATATCATCGTAAGCAGTGCTATCGGCGTTGGTCCAAAGCACACGTATATTATTTATCTTATTGCGACCCTGCTTAATATTCCGCTAACAGGTATCAGGGCAAATATGATTGATAACACGCGCGGTAAGGGCGGCAAGTACAGACCGTATCTGCTCTCTATGGGTATACCCACGGCGGTCATCGCTCTTATTTATGTGTGGTTCCCGTATGCACAGATGTATTCAATGTTTCCGGGCAAAACTCTCGGATACGAAAACGGCTACTGGATTAAACTTGCAGTCGTATTTCTGTGCAATCTTGCGCTGCATTTCTTCTTCAATTTCTTCAGAGACGCGTATGAGAACCTGATTCACGTTCTTTCACCAAATACGCAGGAAAGGACAAATGTTCTTTCGGTAAAAGCAGTTGTTTACTCGCTTGCGCCGTCAATTATGAACTTCATCAACCCTGTTGTAGCGCAGTTTTTTGCAAACAACGACCAGACAAATCTTATTGTTTACAGAATTACATATCCTGTTTATGCCGTTATCGGTATCGGTTTAACAATCGTGGTTTATGCCAACACGCAGGAAAAGATTGTTCAGGCTAAAACTCATACAATCCAGATTCGCTTTACTGACGCGCTCAAAGAAGTTGCTAAAAACAAATACTTCTGGATTATCGCTCTTGCGGGCTGGCTTGGCTTCCTTGAACTCGCATATCAGAATATCCTGCTTTACAACCAGAGTTACGGTCACACCGCAAACGGTGCAACCTACGGTGTCGCGTGGACCATTATCGGTAACGCTTCATTGTGGGGCATGATTTTCGCCCCTGCGTTTGTTAAACGTTTTGGCAAAAAAGCCGTACTTATTACCGTTAATATGATGAACGTTGTTTGTATTCTTCTGATGCTTATCAACGTCAAAAGTTTCTGGTGGCTCGTGTTCTGTATCTGGCTTAACTACCTGTTCAGT
>ONXZ01000101.1 GCA_900321905.1 uncultured Eubacteriales bacterium | reverse complement strand
GCTCGACGGAAGAAAAGAAGTACACGATAATTTGCGCAAAACTCCGCTCGGCGGTGGAAGTTACGACCTTATTGTAGACAAGTTCAAAAAGTTTGCCGACTCGCGCGGACAGAAAGACTACTATATGCGTGGTACTTACACGCACTTTAACACCGACTTTTCAAAAGACCTGATACATATGGCTGACCTCGGATTTAAGGAGTTATCCGTTGAGCCTGTTGTTTGCTCTCCTGACGAGCCGTGGGCGCTCAAAGAAAGCGACCTGCCTGTGCTTAAAGAGCAGTACGAAATACTTGCAAACGAGATGTTGCGGCGTTACCACAGGGGCAACGGATTCACATTCTATCACTATATGATTGACCTTGACGGCGGTCCGTGCATTGTAAAGCGCGTAAGCGGCTGCGGCGTCGGCACGGAGTATATGGCGGTTACGCCGAGCGGCGACTTGTTCCCCTGCCATCAGTTTGTTGGCGACGAGAGTTTTAAACTCGGTAATATCTGGGACGGTGTAACAAACCCTGAAATACTTGAACAGTTCAAAAAATGCAACGTGTATTCACACAAGGAGTGCAAAGACTGCTTTGCAAAACTCTACTGTTCAGGCGGTTGCGCGGCTAATGCTTACCACACAACAGGCAGCGTTAACGGCGTTTACAACTTCGGTTGTGAACTGCACAAAAAGCGCATTGAGTGTGCTATTATGCTCAAAGTTGCAGAGGCGGAAGAAAATTTAAAGGTTGAATACTAAGCGGGAGGGTCAGGAGACCCTCCCCTACTTATTAAAAAAGATTAACAATATTGTTAAAAATTTGACTTTAATATATTAATATTATATAATAAGTTTGTTAAAAAATTAAACAAGTAGGAGGGGTGCATATGGGACTTACACTTGCACAAAAACTCATTAAGGCGCACCTTGTTGAGGGAGAAATGAAAGTCGGTACTGAAATCGGACTTCGCATTGACCAGACCCTTACACAGGACGCTACCGGCACAATGGCATACCTTGAATTTGAGGCTATGGGTGTTGACAGAGTTAAGACTGAACGCTCTGTTGCTTACATCGACCACAACACACTTCAAACAGGTTTTGAAAATGCCGACGACCACAGATTTATTCAGACTGTAACCAAAAAACACGGTATTTACTTCTCACGTCCCGGTAACGGCATTTGCCACCAGGTACATCTTGAGCGTTTTGGTATTCCGGGCAAAACATTAATCGGCTCTGACAGCCACACACCTACCGGCGGCGGTATCGGTATGCTGGCTATGGGTGCAGGAGGTCTTGACGTTGCTGTTGCAATGGGCGGCGGTACATACTATATTTCGATGCCAAAGATGACAAGAATTAACCTTACAGGCTACCTCAAGCCTTGGGTTTCAGCAAAAGACGTTATTCTTGAAGTTCTGCGTATTATGAGCGTTAAGGGCGGCGTTGGCAAGATTATTGAATACGGCGGAGAAGGCGTTAAAACACTTTCTGTACCTGAGAGAGCAACCATCACTAATATGGGTGCGGAACTCGGCGCAACGACATCTATCTTCCCGTCAGATGAGATTACACTCGCATTCCTTAAAGCACAGGGCAGAGAAAACGACTGGACAGAGATTTTGCCTGATCCTGATGCAGAATATGACGAGGTTATTGATATTGACCTTTGTTCGCTTACACCAATGGCGGCTTGCCCGCACATGCCGGACAACGTTAAAACAACAGACGAAATTGGCAAAATTAAAGTTGACCAGGTTGCAATCGGCTCCTGCACAAACTCGTCTTACACCGATATGATGAAAGTTGCGGCTATTCTCAAAGGCAAGACCATTGACCCGAGCGTTTCGCTTTGCATTGCACCGGGCTCAAAGCAAGTGCTTAATATGCTTGCTCTCAACGGCGCGCTGTCTGATATGATTAGTGCAGGCGCAAGAATTCTTGAATCTGCTTGCGGTCCGTGTATCGGTATGGGTCAGAGTCCAAACAGCGGCGGTGTTTCGCTGCGTACATTTAACCGTAACTTTGAAGGCAGAAGCGGCACAAAAGACGCTCAGATTTATCTTGTATCACCTGAAGTTGCAGCGGCGTCTGCACTCACAGGTTACCTCACTGACCCGCGCGACCTCGGCGAAGCACCGAGCATTACAATGCCGAGCAAGTTTATTGTTAACGACAATATGATTGAAGCGCCTGCTACACCTGAGGAAGCGAAAGATGTTGAAGTTCTGCGCGGACCAAACATCAAGCCTTTCCCGAAAACTGAACCGCTGCCGCAGAGCATTACTGCAAAGGCTGTGCTTAAGGTTGGCGACAACATCACAACTGACCACATTATGCCTGCAGGCGCGAAGATTCTCCCCTACCGCTCAAACATTCCTCACCTTTCACAGTACTGCTTCGGCGTATGCGATGAAACTTTCCCTGAGAGAATTAAGGCTGAGGGCAAGGGCTTTGTAATTGGCGGCGCAAACTACGGTCAGGGCTCATCAAGAGAGCATGCTGCGCTTGTTCCGCTTTATCTTGGTGTTAAGGCAGTTATCACAAAGAGTTTTGCAAGAATTCACGTTGCAAACCTTGTTAACGCAGGTATCCTGCCGTTTACATTTGCAAATGAGGCAGATTACGACAAAATTACACAAGGCGACGAACTTGAACTTGCTGACATCAGAGACTGCATTGAAAACTGCAAACCTGTTGTACTTAAAAATATCACAAAAGGCGAAGAGTACGCGCTTGATTCATCTCACCTTTCTGAGCGTCAGAGAGCAATGCTTCTTTGCGGCGGTCTGCTTGACTACACAAGAGAGATGAACAAATAAGTTATACGGAGGTATGTATTTTTATGACTGATATTGAAAACAAGGCTCTGGACGAGGCTGTTGCAAAGTTCAGAGCGCTGATGGAATCACAACTTGAAAGAGCAAAAAAAATTAAAGAGGACAAGGAATTCACCGACTATCAGGCGCTTGATACTATTGTTATCGGCATCTGCGGCGGCGACGGCATTGGTCCGATTATCACTAAAGAGAGCCAGAGAGTAATCGAGTTCCTGCTTAAAGACGAGGTTGCAAGCGGCAAGGTGCAGTTTAAGATTATCGACGGTCTTACTATTGAAAACAGAGCCGCACAGGGCAAGGCAATTCCTGATGACGTGCTTGAAGAACTCAAGGCTTGCCACGTTATCCTTAAAGGCCCGACAACTACTCCGCGTCAGGGCGACCCGTGGCCAAACGTTGAGTCTGCTAACGTTGCTATGCGTAAAGCACTCGACCTGTTTGCAAATATGCGCCCTGTTAAAGTTCCTGAAGAAGGCATTGACTGGACATTCTTCCGTGAGAACACAGAAGGCGGCTACGCTGTAGGCTCGCACGGTGTTAACATCACAGACGACCTTGCAGTTGACTTTACAGTTGCTTCACAGGAAGGCTGTGAAAGAATCGCTAAACTTGCTTATGATTATGCTGAAAAGAATAACAAAGGCAAAGTTTCTATTATCACAAAGGCTAATATCATTAAAACTACAGACGGCAAGTTCCTCAACACTGCAAAGAAAATCGGCGAGCAGTATCCCGACATCGTGACTGACGACTGGTATGTTGATATCACAACAGCCAAACTTATTGACCCTGCAAGACGCCGCGACTTCAAAGTATTTGTACTGCCTAACCTTTACGGCGATATTATCACTGACGAAGCGGCAGAGTTCCAGGGCGGCGTTGGTACTGCAGGCAGCGCAAACATCGGCAAAAAGTATGCTATGTTTGAGGCTATTCACGGCTCTGCACCGCGTATGATTACCGAGGGCAGAGGTCAGTATGCTGACCCTTGCTCAATGCTCAGGGCAACTGTAATGCTCCTGTCACACATCGGTTATCAGGCACAGGCTAACTCTCTTGAAGCTGCGCTTGACAAGTGTATGTTTGAGGAGAAAAAACTCACTATTACAGGTCGTGACACAGGTTGCACCTGCGAGGAATTCGGCGACTATGTAATGCAAACAATTACTGAAATGACAAAATAATTAATATCAGGTGATGAAAATGGAAAAAAATGATATTTCTATTTCGGTTATAAAGCGACTTCCCAGATATTACCGATTTTTGGAAACACTTAAATCTAACGGCATTGTCAGGATTAGTTCAAAGGAACTCGCCGAAAGAATGGGGCTCACTGCCTCACAAATCAGGCATGATTTTAACTGCTTTGGCGGTTTTGGCCAGCAGGGCTACGGCTATAACGTGCCTGAACTGTATAACAAAATCGGCGAAATACTTTGCGTTAACAACAAAGTTAAAACTATCCTGATTGGCGCAGGTAATCTCGGACGCGCTGTGTCATCAAAAATCTTTACACGGGACAGCGGTTTCCAGCTTGTTGGTATCTTTGATAAAAACGAGGCTATCTCAGGTAAAATAATACACGGTATACCTGTACGGCACACCGACTATCTTGAAAACTTCTGTATTGATAACGCTCCAAAATGCGCGGTAATCTGTATTCCTTCAAATGATATGAAGGAACTCACAGACCTGCTGTGCAAACTTGGTATTACGAGCTTTTGGAATTTTTCAAACTACGATATTGCAATGGCACATCCTGAGGTTCTTGTTGAAAACGTACATCTTACAGACAGTCTGATGACGCTCAGTTATCTGACTAACGAGTACAAGGAGCAGAACGTTGATTAAGATTACAAACAAAAACATAATTGATGTTGTTAAATACTCGGACACAAAAATAATTTTTGCCGAAAGCGTGCCTATGGGCGACTTGGCTGAGGCAAAATCAAACTTCTTTATACTCGATTTTGAAACCGGTGAAAAGGAAGTTGTGACGACAAGCGTTTACAAAATGAAAAAATACGGTCACGCTTTTGAGAGAATTTGCCAGCAGATAAGCGAATATGTTAACTGCAGCGCAATTATTCTTGAAAACAAAAACGTGCTCGTTATGTCAGAGGACAGCGAAGCGGGTCTGTTTGACCGCGATGGCGAACTTGTGTGGACAAAAAAACTTTGCTACAACGACAAACCTGTTACCTCGCTTGTAAACGATGGCGAATACTTTTGGTCAGTCTGCAAAAACGAGGACAGCGTTATACGTTTTAACGCAGAGAATTTTAACACCGACATCAGAATCGGCGGCAAAGAGCAAGACACATTCAGTGCGCCTTACTTTGCCTCCGCCGATGAAAATTATGTTTATGTCTGCTGCAGTGACAAAGTACGCAAAATCAGTAAGGACGACCTTACTGTGAGCGATGTAGACGGCATTTATGAAACGCCAAAGCAATTTTACAAACTCGGCAGATTCAGCATACTTTGTAACTTTGACGGCACTTATATTGATAAAGACGAATAAAGAGAAATCGGCTTCCAAGGGGTGTCCGTCATAAAGGCGAGGTGCGGTAACGAAGGTTAGTCCAAAAATCGCATCTTTTCCGCCATAACTACATTAAAATGTCCATTAGGGCGTCAGCCCAAACGGACATTTGTGCTTTGTTCTGACAAAAAATCTGCTGATTTTAGGATGCAAAGCAGTTTTGACAAAGTAATTTTAGTTCATAAATGTATTACAAAATTCC
>ONXZ01000063.1 GCA_900321905.1 uncultured Eubacteriales bacterium | reverse complement strand
GGGGGATAATTTCTTTGCGCAGTCTTTGCAAAGGTTGCCGTCCTCAAGTTTTCTGTTGCCGAGCATACCGATTTTTTCTCCGCAAACGTCGCAGAACTTTTTGTCAAACAATCCCATAATTAGTCCTTTCCTTATTTTACCTTAACTGTTTTTGCTTTTGTCCATTTTGAATAGTAATTAATGCCGTTCACCTTTTTGTAGGTGCGCACTCTTACATAATACTTTTTCTTTGAAGCGAGTTTTTTAACAACCTTTTTTGTGTTTTTGTTGCCTTTGACAGTAGTTGTCTTTGCCTTTGTGAACTTGGCGTTTGTCGCGTACTGCACCTGATAGCCCTGAGTTTGTGTGGCTTGCTTTTTCCACTTAACGGTAAACTGCTTTTTGCCTGCGGCAAGCGAGGTAATGCTCGTTCCCGGAGGAATAATTTTGAACTCCCTTACAAAGATTCCGTAGTAGTCGCCGCAGAAGGTAGCGTCTACAGAATATGTGCCGACATTCTTGCGTCCGTCGTCATAGCCGATGAAGTAGCTGCTTGAAGCAAGTTGTTTGCCCGTTGAGTCCTTTGCGATAATCTTCGGATTTTTAACCTTGCCGTTGTATACATATGTGCTTGTTGTAAGCGCAATGGAGGTGATTTTTGCGATTTTCTCCGTTCTTGTCGCGCCGCACTTGCAGGTGAAAATCCTTTTACCGTCAACGTTGAGGGACGCCTTCTGTGTATCGGTGTACTTGTAGTTGTGTCCGCCGAGAGTAAACGAAGCGGATACGCATCTTGAATAATCCTTTTCGCCCTCTGTCAGTTCTGTGTTGTAGAGGAGGTTTGCGTTTATACCGTTAATTGTAGCGGACATATAATTGATGTCGTCAAATATACAATCGTGTCTGTCGTTGACTTCAACGAGGATACGCACGGTGTATGTATGTCCGCAAACGAACTTTGTGTTGCCGTTGTAGTACAGGAACTTACTGTCGGTTTCATCAAACCAACTTATACCGTTGTGATACGGTGAGTTGTCCGTCATATACGGCTGAAGATACGAAGAATATGCACCGCCGAAGTCGTACTGCTGGTAATCAAAATCAGGCTTCTCGCCTGCGACAGGCTCCGTAACATTATATATTACAAGTTCGTCAATGCAGACAGACGGGTTTGCATAAGATGTGATGTTTATACCTGCAATAACGCTCAACAGCATTGTTATTGACAGTAGAATTGATAATGACTTTTTCATATAATCTGCTCCTTTGCTATATATAGTATAATAATTATAGCATATCGGTTTTGAAAAGTCACTATATTTTATCGTAAAAAAATAATTTTTTTGTGCAAAATGACAACAAAGAAAAGGAGCAGGAAATTCCTACTCCAGTTTACCCATTACATCAAGCGGGTTAACGGTTTTGCCGTCAAGCACGGTTTCAAAGTGCAGGTGCGCTTCGTCCTCCGCTTCGCACGGGATTTTGCCGAGCGTGCCGATAGCCTTGCCGAGCGCGACGCGGCTGCCTTTTTTGACATTTGCGCTTTTTAGTCCGCAGTACCTTGCAACGAGTTTGCCGCCGTGGTCAACAACCACAACCTGACCGTACATACTGTCGCTGTACACGTCAAGCACAAGTCCGTCGTTAATCGCAACAACCTTGTCGCCCTCCTTGCCCTTAAAGTCAACTGCGGCGTGAGCGCGAAAATCGCCCATAGTTTTGTTGTACACAAGTTCCTCGCTGTAACCGCTAAGCACCGACTCGCCAAGCGGATATTTGTAGTAACTCTTGTACGGCGTGTTGCTTTCGCCCTGCTCCATAGTTGACGGTTCGGCTTTTTTAGTAGTCGTTGCTTTTTTTGTGGTGGGCGCGGCGGTAGTGGTTTCGGTGACCGTAACAGGGTTTTGCACCTCTGTAGTAACCGCAAGCGTTGTGTTTTCGTTAACCTGATTATCCGTTTTAACCTTTGTGTTGGTCGAAAAATACACAATCAGCCCAAGCGCGATAATGCACAGGCATACAACGGAGAAAAGCGCCTTGATATTTTTGTTGTCGTTTTTGGATTTTGATGTAGACATTATTAAACACCTCGGTCGTATTATTGACCGAAGTGTTTGTTTTTATGCATTTTGCAGAATATTTAATGTGTTGCGCACGGTATCAACAGCGCTTTCACCTGCGAGTTTGATTGAAATATACGGGCGTTTTGACGCTGTAAACGTTGCTCTGCCGCGCATTTTTTCATTCAGTGCAATCAGGTATTCCATCTTAACATCGTCAAGGTACATATTAACGTTGCCGACATTCTGCCGAATTTCGTTAATACCGAGCGACAGCGCCGTGTTACGCATAAGCGCAATTTCAACAAGACCGTAAACAGGCGCAGGCGGCACGCCGAAGCGGTCTGTCAGTTCATCGTAAACGTCGTTTGCATCAGCGTCGGAGCGTATGCCTGCAATTGCCTTGTACATCTCAAGCCGTATCGGCGTTGAGGTGATGTAATCTTCAGGAATATTCGCGTCAACAGGTATGTCGATAAGGCAGTTTTGCTCGGTGGTGTCCTCTTCCTTTTCGCCTTTTTCCTCGGCGACTGCTTCTTCAAGCAGTTTCAGATACATATCGTAGCCGACTGCCTCCATATGACCGTGTTGTTTGTTGCCGAGCAGAGAGCCTGCGCCGCGGATTTCAAGGTCGCGCATTGCGATTTTGAAACCTGAGCCGAACTCGGTGTACTCGCGTATCTCTTCAAGTCGTTTGCGAGCGATTTCCGTGAGTTCCTTGCCGCGCACAAAGGTGAAGTAAGCATAGCCTCGGCGTGAACTTCTGCCTACTCTGCCGCGTATCTGGTGGAGTTGGGCAAGTCCCATACGGTCTGCGTTTTCAATAATCAGCGTGTTGACATTTGCCACGTCCACACCCGTTTCGATAATAGTGGTGCAGACGAGTATATCAATCTCGCCGTTAATAAGTTTTTGCCAGACTTCGCTGAGTTGCTCCTCGCTCATTCTGCCGTGTGCTACGCCGATATTTGCATCGGGAATTGCCTTTTTGATTTGCACGGCAACGTGGTCGATTGTGTCAATATTGTTGTGCAGATAGTAGCACTGACCGCCGCGGGACAGTTCTTTTTCCATCGCTTCAACAAGCATGCCAAAGTCGTATTCAACAACATAGGTCTGCACGGGGTAGCGGTCGCCCGGCGCTTCTTCAAGCAGCGACATATCACGGATACCGCTCATCGCCATATTCAGAGTTCGCGGTATCGGTGTCGCAGAAAGCGTCAGCACGTCAACTTTCGGGAACTTCTCTTTTATCTTTTCTTTTTGAGCCACGCCAAAGCGCTGCTCCTCATCAACTACAAGCAGACCGAGGTCTTTAAACTGTATGTCTTTGCTGATAATTCTGTGCGTGCCGACAAGCAGGTCAACTTTGCCTGCCGCCAAATCTTTAAGCACCTGTTTTTGCTTTGTCGGGGATACAAAGCGCGACAGCATTTCTATGCGGACGGGGAACGCCTGCATACGTTTGATTGCCGTCTGGAAGTGCTGCATTGCAAGCACGGTAGTAGGTACAAGAATGGCGCACTGTTTGCCGTCGCCAATACACTTAAAGCAGGCGCGCAGAGCGACTTCCGTTTTGCCAAAACCAACGTCGCCGCAAAGCAGTCTGTCCATAGGCGAACTCTTTTCCATATCGCCTTTAATTTCGTCAGCACAGCGCAGCTGGTCCTCGGTTTCCTCGTATTCAAAGCGCAGTTCAAAGTCGCGCTGAAGGTCTGTGTCCTCGCTGAAGGCATAGCCTTTGGTGCTGATTCGTTTTGCGTATAGCGCAATAAGTTCTTTCGCCATATCACGCACGCTCTCGCGCACGCGTGACTTGATTTTTTTCCAGTCGCCTGAGCCAAGGCGGTTGATTTTAACTCTTGCGTTGTCGTTTGGTCCGATGTATTTTGACACCAAATCAAGTTGAGTTACAGGCACATAAAGCGCGTCGCCTTTTGCGTAACTGATTTTAATATAGTCCTTGCGCACGCCTTTGATGTCCATAGTCTGTATGCCGTCAAAAACGCCAATGCCATGTACATTGTGAACAATGTAGTCGCCCTTTGTCAGTTCGTCAAGCGAGCGCACCGCGTCTTTTGATGAAAAACGCTTGTGCTTCTTTTTTGACTGATTTGTTTTTGCGAGCGTGAGCAGTGCGAATTTTGAGTCGGACAGTTGAAAGCCCGAAGAAAGCGTGCCCGGTATTACGCTGACCTTGCCTTTTTCAAACTGCTTGGGGCGCGAGTCAAAATAGGTTGCGGCAAAGCCCATTTCCGTTATGTCATACGCAAGCGATTTGCCTGCGCGCGAAGTGCCTGCCATAACCACGACTGCGTAGTTCGTTTTGAGCAGAGGAAAAATCTCGTCTTTTAGTTGGCTCAGAGTGCCTGACCAGATGTTAAGGCTCTGACTTCTGAAGTTTGCAAGATGCTTTATCGGTGTGTCAAAACTGCCGCGAGGCAGAGAGTCAAGATAAACTGCGCCGCATTTTTCGTAAACGGCGGTGAGTTCGCCAAAGCCGAGCGTGAATTTGTCAATGCCTTTGCACAGCACGCCGTCGTCGAGCAGCCATTTAACTTCTTCGTTCAAAAGTTTCTGAGCGTTATTGGTTTTTTCCTTAACTTTTGCGCTTTCACACACAAAAAGGATACCCTCAAAGTAGTCAAATATTCCGCTTGAGTCGTATGCAAGCGGCAGGTATTTATCATTGCAGTGCAGCGATACGCCCTGTTCAAGTTTGTCGCAGTCGGCGTACAGTTTTTCGCGCGCTTTTGTCGCCTTGCCTTTAAGACTTTCGGCAAGGGTGCGTATTGCCTTAATCTGCTCTTTGCGGCTTTCAAACAGCACCTCGGTGGAGGGTATAATCTCAACCGATTCAACCATTTTGTTGCGGCGCTGTGTTGCAATGTCAAAGTGGGTTATAGAGTCAACTGTGTCGCCCCAGAGTTCAATACGCACAGGTTCGTCAGCACCGGGCGGAAAAATGTCAATAAGTCCGCCCCTGACAGCAAACTGACTTGTGCCGTCAACCTGGTCAAAGCGCGAATAGCCTGCTTTTATAAGGCTGTCAACTGCAGCGTCGATGTCGATTTCATCGCCTGCGGATATAGTAAACGTGCGGCTTTTAAGCGCCTCGGGCGGCATTGTGAACTGCACTGCCGCAGCGGCAGACATAACAACCGCGGAGTAGTTGCCCTTTACGATTTTTGACAGCACGCCGAGCCTGATTTGCTCATATTCACGGCTGATACCTTCAACTTCAAGGAAGGTGAATTCGCGCTTAGGATAAAGCAAAACGTCGCTTTGCATTTGCGACAAATCCTCATAAAATCGCACGGCGCTCGCCTCGTCAGGAGTAATGATAAACGCCTTTTTGCCTGTTTCGGCACAGAGCGAGTGGGCGATATGCACCTTATTTATGTCCGCAACGCCAATAGCCCCGACAGGTGTATTATGTGCATTAATACTACCTGCGAGGCTGCTGAATTCTTCGTTATTAGTAAATACTTTTGAAAAGCAAGTCATATCGGTTTAGGAATTAAATTTATTCATTGCGCTGTCAATGCCGTCTGTCAGCATAGTTTCAACCGCGCCGACAGCGTCCTCAAGCGCAGAATCAAGGTCGCCCTGTTTATCTGACGGAAATTCGCCAAGCACCCACTTGACCATATCGTAGTCGGCTTTCGGCTTTTTGCCAACGCCGATTTTCACACGCGGGAACTCCTCGCTGCCAAGGCAGGAGATAATGCTCTTAATTCCGTTGTGTCCGCCGGCGCTGCCTTTGCGGCGGCAGCGGATTTTGCCAACGTCAAGCGACACATCGTCAAATAATACTATGATATTTTCATCAGGAATATTGTAGTAATTTGCGGCGTCGGCAATCGCTTCGCCTGACAGATTCATCATAGTCTGCGGTTTCATAAACAGGCAGCGTGTGCCGCAGATGGTTTCGTCCGCAATCAGCGACTGAAATTTAGCCTTTTTAAAGGTGAAACCGTGCTTTTTTGCAAGCAAATCAATCGCCATAAAGCCAGCGTTGTGGCGTGTTTTTTCGTATTTTTTACCTGGGTTGCCAAGCCCTGCAATGATGTACTGAATCTTTCCTCGTCTGAAAAACATTTTTATACCTCTTGATATGTCTTTAAGGGGCATATCGCGCGGATATGCCCCTTTTGTTTATGCAGTTTTACTACGCTTCAGTCTTTTCAAATTCGTTGAATTCGCGCTCTGAATCGTCCTTTTCGTAGTTGTACATATTCTCGTCTTTAACGTGGTTTGCAATATACTCGTCACGGTCAAAGAGTTCGTCTGCCTTAACTTTCCAAGCCTTTGCAGCGGCGATAGTCTTGTCAAACAGTTCGTTTGCAGATTCAGGGTGCTGCATTTCGGTTGAGTATGCGCCTGTTTCGGCAACCATTTTGCTGATAGCGCCGGGGTTGTCAAGCACAGGGCAAGGACGCAGCATATTGTTTGAGAACGGCTGATTGCGCTTGTATGCCATAAACAGCGGACTCTGCAGTGCTTCAAGCACAGAACATTCCTTGATGTTTACGTTTGAGTAATGCACAAATGCGCACGGCTCGCAGTCGCCGTTTGAGTTGATGTGGAAGTAGTGACGTCCGCCGGCGATACAACCCTGAACGTACTCGCCGTCGTTCCAGAAGTCAAGCGCAAAAATCGGCTTTGTTTCACGCCACTCGCGCATTTTTTTGTACATCAGCGCTCTCTGCTCAGGCGATACCATAAGGTCGGTTACAGCGCCGTTGCCTGTCGGCATATAGGTGAAGAACCACGCAAACTTAACGCCCTTTTCAATGAGCCAGTCCATATATTCGTCTGAAGAGAGCACGTCTGTGTTCTTGCTTGTGTAGCAGAGTGACGCGCCGAACGGAACGCCTCTGTCTTTAAGCCTTTGCATAGCGGCGGTACATTTTTTGAATGTGCCCTCGCCGCGGCGGAAGTCGTTTTCCTCCTCATATCCCTCGATTGAGAAAGCGGGGAAGAAGTTGCCGGCCTCAGCAATTCTGTCTGCAAAATCGTCGTCAATCAGCGTGCCGTTTGTGAAACTCATAAATACACAGTCAGGGTTTTCACGGCAAAGGCGCATAAGGTCGTCCTTGCGCATTGTCGGCTCGCCGCCTGTGTAAAGGAACATATATGTACCAAGTTCTTTGGCCTGTCTGATAATTCTTGCAAGGTCGTCGTATGAAAGCGAACTTGTGTGACCGTACTCAGCAGCCCAGCAACCCGTGCATTTGAGGTTGCAGGCAGCAGTCGGGTCCATAAGGATTGCCCAGGGTACGTTGCAGCCGTATTTTTC
>ONXZ01000250.1 GCA_900321905.1 uncultured Eubacteriales bacterium | reverse complement strand
ATTCTATGGACGATATTAAAGCTGGCAGAAAACCAAAAATTGATCCAAAGGCGTTTGATAATAAAATTGTTTTTGTAGGTGCAAATGCTAAAGCTGCAGGACTTTCTGAGGATACGTTTGCTACACCAATGCAGGCAAAACATCCAGGAGTTGATATTCAAGCAACAAGTTTGGATAATTTAATTCACAATCAACCAATGCGTTCTATTTCAGAAGGTCAAAATTTTATATTGACCGTATTATTGATTGTTGCAACATTTATTGTTGTTAGTAATTTCTCCTTGCTGCAAGGCTTGTTAATTTTGTCTCTAATGATTGTTGGTTATATTTTTCTTGCAATTCTTTCTTATAAATTTAACGGCGGCGCAATCAGCGCTGTTGATATCGCAAAAGTTGCGCAGTACAGCGAAAATGTGTTCTTTGGCAAGCCTTGCGGACTTCTTGACCAGATGGCTGCTTCAGTCGGCACATTTGTTACAATCGACTTTGAGTCAACCGAAAATCCTGTAATCAGAAAAGTTGACTTTGATTTTTCGAAGTCAGGCCACTCGCTTTGCATTGTTGACACGGGCGGAAATCACTCCGACCTCACAGACGATTACGCGGCAGTTCGCACCGAGATGGAGTCTGTTGCAAAGGCTATGGGCAAGAACGTTCTGCGTGAAATTTCGTATGAGGAATTTTTTGCCGCACTGCCTGAACTCACAGGCAAGGTGAACGACAGAGCGCTGCTTCGTGCAATACACTTTTATAACGAAAACAAGCGTGTTGACAAGGCTGTTGAGTGTCTTGAAAACGGCGATTTTGAAGGTTTTAAGGAGATTATTCTTGAGTCGGGTAGATCGTCTTTTGAACTCAATCAGAACGTTTATACTCCTAAAAATCCAACAGAGCAGAAACTTTCGCTTGCACTTGCTATCAGCGAGGAAATCCTTAAAGGTCGCGGTGCGTGGCGTGTACACGGCGGAGGATTTGCAGGCACAATTCAGGCGTTTGTGCCAAACGATTTGCTTGATACATACAAGACTAAAATTGAGAGCGTATTCGGCAAAGATAAGTGCTATGTCCTGATTATCCGTCCTGTCGGAGGAACTCAGGTTATCTGATTATAAATAAGGTATGAAAGAGAAGTAAAATGAAATTTGTGTTTATTGTTAACCCTATTGCGGGCAATGAGGACAAGGCGCGTATTTTTAAAAATATTAAAAGTGCCTTCCGCCACAACGGTCACGAGATGATTATTGAGGAAACTCACGCACAGGGTGACGCTAAAGATATCGCGGCGCGTTATGCGGCTGAATTTGGGGATGACTGCGTTGTTGTTGCCTGCGGCGGCGACGGCACGGTTCATGAGGTTGCAAACGGCCTTGCACACACCGAAACTCCTATGCTTCTGCTTCCTATGGGAACAGGCAACGACTTTGCAAAAAAAGTCTACGGTACAAAAGAGATTGACGCCGAGCAGATTATATCAAAATTCGGCTTTTTCGGCGGCGATATCGAATATAATATAAAGCCGATTGACCTCATCGACTATAACGGCGGAAAATGTATTAACGTTATGTCGTTCGGTCTTGATACGCTTGTTGAAACTGTCGGCAGGAAGATGGTTGCAAAAGTGCCGTTCCTCGGCGCAAAGGCATATACGCTTGCGATTTTGCCTGTGCTTATGAAACCGCTGCACTACACAATCAGTTTTGATGTTACCTGTGTTGACGAAAACGGCAACGAGTATCAACTGCAGGAGGACAACAAGGACTATGTTCTGTTTGCCATCTGTAACGCGAGTTACTACGGTGGCGGTTTTTGCCCTGCGCCCGACTCGTTGCTTGACGACGGACTGCTTGACTTTGCGCTTGTTGACGGTATGTCGCTTGCAAAGGCACTGCCGATGATACCAAAGTATTCTGCGGGCACAGCCAATGAAAAAACCTACCCTGATCGTATGACCACAGGCAGGCTGAAATGCGGCAGGATATGGATGGAGGACGGCTCAGACCTCCTCGGTAACTGCGACGGCGAAAACTTTACATACACAGACCTCACCTTTAAAGTTGAAGAAAAAGCGATGAAACTGTGCGTATTAAAATGATAAATGATAAATCATAATTCGTAATTAAAAAAACGGACTGTCACTGACTGACCTAGTCAATAGTTAGTAGACACAAAAAAAGAATTAAGCTGCCAGTTCAATACGAAATTGGACTGGCGGTTTTTTATTCAGTTTTCTTAAAGGTTT
>ONXZ01000106.1 GCA_900321905.1 uncultured Eubacteriales bacterium | reverse complement strand
ACAAAGACAGTTACAGTAACTATCAAAGTTAAGTAAAAAATGGCTCCCCTGTGTAAGGGGAGCCTTTTGCATTTGTAGGGAGCGATGACCACATCGCTCCGCTAATTGTTCGAGCGCAGCGAGTAACCACAATTCATCATTCATCATTCATAATTCATCATTTATGTGGGCGGAATAGGAATTCCGCCCTTACAATTTGCGGCTATAAAAAACGCTGAAATTCCCCCTTGATAATGCACGCGAGATATTATATAATAAATACTAAATAAGTTTATTTATGGGAGTAAACTATGGCAGACCAGTATTCCGTATCGCTTGAGAAGATTATTAACAACCATTCGCTTGATGTTGTTTATCTTCCCAAACCTGCGAGCGACATTGACATTATCACAACTGAAATTAACCGTCCCGGCATTGTGCTGACGGGTTACACGGACTATTTTGACAGCCTGCGTATACAGATTCTCGGCTGGACGGAACTCGGCTTTTTGCAGAGTATGCTGCCTGACGAGCGGCGCCGCGCGCTGTCGTACTGGCTGGGGCTTCACCCTGCGGCGGCAGTTGTTACACGCGGACTTGAAATACCCGATTATTTCATCGACGCGTGCAAGGAGTACGAAGTGCCGCTGCTCAGCACTACGGAGGAAACTTCGCCATTTCTCGCAGCGCTTATCGGCTACCTCAATAGGGAACTTGCACCGCGTATCACACGTCACGGCGTGCTTGTTGAAGTTTACGGTGAAGGTGTGCTGATTGTCGGCGAAAGCGGCGCGGGTAAGAGCGAAACTGCGATTGAACTTATCAAGCGCGGACACCGCCTTATCGCGGACGACGCAGTCGAGATTCGCAAGGTGTCCGACAAGGTGCTTGAAGGCTCGTCACCCACAAATATCCGCCACTTCATTGAACTGCGCGGTATCGGAATTATTAACGCTCGCCGTGTGTTCGGTATGGGCGCCGTAAAACCGCAGGAAAAGATTGATATGATTATCCAACTTGAGGAGTGGGATTCAACAAAAGCATACGACAGGCTCGGACTTGATAACGAGTACGCAAAACTGCTTGATGTTAAAGTTCCTGTTATCACCGTGCCGATTACGCCGGGTCGTAACCTTGCAGTTATTGTTGAAACTGCGGCGATGAACAACCGTCAGAAAAAGATGGGTTATAACGGCGCAAAAGAACTTATGCACTCGCTCGGTATGGACGACATTGAGCCAAGCGAAAAAGAACTTGAACTTTGGAATAATTGTTAGTAATTGAGAATTGAGAGTTGAGAATTGAGAATTATTGACGGGCTCTGCCCGTACCCGATTTTAACGGGGCACTGGGGTTATTGCCCCCTACATTGTTAGCCGAATTATAATCAGGTGTGGACGGAGTCCACCCGAAATTCTCCATTCTCCATTCTACATTCTCCATTGAATAAAAGGGAGATAAATTTATGTACACTATCGGAATTGATTTGGGCGGAACAAACATTGTTGCCGCAGTAGTTGATGAAAAGTATAATATCATTGCAAAGGCAAAAACACCTACTGCAATGCCACGCAGCGCGGAGGAAATTTTTGACGATATTGCTATGATTTCAAAACAGGCTATGGGCGACGCAGGCGTTACGATTGACGACATTGCCTCAATCGGTATGGGTACGCCCGGTACGGTAAACGGCGAAGGCGTAATTGAATTTGCCAATAACCTCGGCTTTGACAACGTACCCGCAAAGCAGATGCTTATTGACAGACTCGGCGAGCTTCCCGTATTTATTGAGAATGACGCAAACTGTGCGGCTCTCGGCGAGGCTTATGCAGGCTGCGGCAACGGCTCAAAGAACTTTATTGCAGTAACACTCGGCACCGGCGTTGGCTCGGGCGTTATAGTTGACGGCAAAATCGTGTCAGGTGTCAACAACGCAGGCGGCGAGTGCGGTCATATGGTTATTGTGGTTGACGGCGAGCCTTGCACCTGCGGACGTAAAGGCTGCTGGGAGGCTTATGCTTCCGCAACTGCACTCATTAACCAGACAAAGCGCGCTATGGAGGAGTATCCTGATTCAGTAATGCACGAACTTGCTGAGCAGGAGGGCAAAGTGTCAGGCAGAACTGCGTTTGACGCAATGCGCCGCGGTGATATAGCAGGTATCAAAGTTGTTGATAATTACATAAAGTACGTTGCCTGCGGACTTATCAATCTTGTAAACGCGCTGCAGCCTGAGATTATTTGCGTTGGCGGCGGTATCTGCAACGAGGGCGAAACGCTGCTTCGTCCGCTTCGCAGATATATTGAGTCCGAGCGTTACAGCGTTTACTCAAAAATTCAGACAAAGATTATGAAGGCTGAACTCGGCAACGACGCCGGCGTTATCGGCGCAGCAATCCTCGGCAGCGTGCAATAATTAAGTATCAGGTGAAATTTTGACAGATTTAATCAGATTTTTAGACGAAAACAAAATTAAATATACGGAAAATGAACCAATGTCAAGCCACACCTCCTTTAAAATCGGAGGTGCGGCTCGTCTTGTTGCAGAGCCAAAGTCGGCTGACGAAATTGCACTTATCGTCAAAGAGTGCCGCAAACTCGGCGTGCGCTATATGGCGGTGGGCAACGGCTCAAATCTGCTTGTAGACGACGGCGGCATTGACGCTTGCGTTATTCTGCTTGGCAAAGATTTTGCAGATGTGCGCCTTATCGACGACACAACGATTTATGCCCAGGCTGGCGCAATGCTCAAAAAAGTGTGTCTGCTCGCGCTTGAAAATTCGCTCACAGGTCTTGAGTTTGCATATGGCATACCCGGCTCGTGCGGCGGCGCGGCGTTTATGAATGCAGGCGCTTACGGCGGCGAGATGAAAGATGTGCTTTATAAGTGCGACCATATCAACGCAGACGGCGAATGCGGTTTCCTTGAAGGCGACGACCTCAACCTCGGCTACCGCCATTCGGCTTACTATGATAACGGCTGTATCGTCACCAGTCTGTACCTCAAACTCGAAAAAGGCGACAAGGCGGAAATCAAAGCAAAAATGGACGACCTGCTCGGCAGGCGCAAAGATAAACAGCCGCTTGAATATCCGTCCGCAGGTTCAACCTTTAAGCGTCCAACTGGCTATTTTGCAGGCGCGCTGATTGAGGAGTGCGGACTAAAAGGCGCTTCAGTCGGCGGTGCGCAGGTCAGTGAAAAACACGCAGGTTTTGTTATCAACAAAGGCGGCGCCACCTGCAAAGACGTGCTTGACCTTTGCAAAAAAGTGTCTGACACGGTTTATGAAAACAAAGGCGTTCGCCTTGAAATGGAAATCAGAGTTACAAAGTAGGACAGTTTTATGAAAGAGATTATTTTACTCACAGGTGTATCGGGCGCAGGCAAGTCAACTGCGATGGGATTTATGGAGGACGCAGGGTACTACTGCATTGATAATATGCCCGCAGGACTTATCTCCACATTTATCGGACTGATTGAGAGTTCTGACGATTACAACAAAATTGCAATCGTTGCCGACGTGCGCTCAAAGGGCGTTTTTGACGCGTTCAAAAGCGCGGTTGAAAGCCTGAAATACGGCGACTATTCTGTAAAAATTATATTCCTTGATATCAAAACACCCGAAGCGTTAAAGCGTTACAAACTCACACGCCGCAAGCACCCGTTTGCCGATAAGTTTTCAGGCAGGCTTGAGGAAGCGCTTGAGTATGAAAAAGAAATGCTCAAACCAATCCGCCAGAGTGCTGATTTTGTGATTGACACATCTGACTTAAGCAATCCCCAACTGCGCAAAAGACTTACGCAAATTCTTATAGGTGACGATAAAGACATTATGAATATCAACGTCATGTCGTTTGGCTTCAAGCACGGTATACCGACTGACGCTGACTTTGTGCTTGACGTGCGCTGTCTGCCCAATCCCTATTGGGTTGAGTCGTTGCGCTCAAAAACAGGTATTGACGAGGAAGTGTATAACTACGTTTTCAGTTTTGACGAGGCGCATGAACTGCTTGAAAAACTGAAAGAACTGCTCGACTTCCTGAATCCGCTATACATCAAAGAAGGTAAAAGTCAGGTAGTTATCGCAATCGGATGCACAGGCGGCAATCACCGCAGCGTTGCTTTTGCCGAAGCGCTTTACAAATACTTCAGCCGCCGTTGGGATAATGTAACCGTTAATCACCGCGATATAGAAAGAAGATAAAATGTCATTTTCATCACAGGTAAAGAACGAACTTGTCAAAATTGAATATGATAAACGATGTTGTAAAAAGAGCCTTCTGTACGGAATGGCTCTGTTTTCTAAGTGCTTTTCCGCAAGGCGAATGACATTTCAGAGCGAAAATGAAAACATCATTATTTTGTATAAAAAACTGCTCAAAGAACTCTGCAACATCGACTGTGATGTTACTGTTTCGCCGTCGGGCAGAAGTTTTACGGTAGATATTAAGGACAAAAGCACCGCGGCAAGGCTGTTTAGTTATTTTGCTCATTCCGAACACGAAACAAGCCTTAAAATCAATCTTTCAAACTTTGACTGCCAGGAGTGCCAAAACGCCTTTTTAGCAGGTGTTTTTCTGAGTTGCGGTACGGTTTCAAGTCCCGAAAAAGACTATCATCTTGAATTCTCTGTCGCGTTTTTAAACCTTACAAAAAGCCTGATGACGCTGTTTGCCGAGAGTGAACTCTCGCCAAAACTTGTGCAGCGCAAGGGTTATCATATTATCTATTTTAAAGACAGCGAGTCAATCGAGGACTGCCTGTATATTATGGGCGCTTCAAGCGCAATGTTTGATATGATGAATATCAAGATTGTTAAAGAAATTCGCAACGCCGCAAACCGCAAGGCGAACTGCGAAACCGCCAATATTGAAAAGACTGTCAACGCGGCGTCGCCTCAGATTGCCGCTATTATGAAAATACAAAAGAAAAAGGGGCTCGACTCCCTTCCGCCAAATCTGCGTGAAATGGCTGAAATACGTCTTGAAAACCCTGACCTTTCGCTGTCGGAACTCGCTTTGATATTCAATCCGCCAATATCACGCAGCGGCGCAAATCACAGGTTACAGCGACTTATAAAAATTGCTGACGAATTGGATTAAACTCAAAACTGGAAACTGGAAACTCAAAACTGATTCCGGAGGAATCTACTATGTTCACTCATCTCCACCTACACACGCAGTTCAGCCTGCTTGACGGTGCCTGCCGTCTTGACAGGCTTGTTAGCCGTGCTAAGGAGTTGGGTATGACATCGCTTGCAATTACCGACCACGGCAATATGTACGGTGCCGTTGATTTTTACCGCGCTTGTAAAAAAGAGGGCATAAAGCCGATTATCGGTTGTGAAGTTTACGTTGCGCCACGCACCCGTTTTGACAAGGATAAAATGCTCGATAAAGAGTATAACCACCTTATCCTGCTCGCAAAAAATGAAACGGGTTACAAAAAT
>ONXZ01000194.1 GCA_900321905.1 uncultured Eubacteriales bacterium | reverse complement strand
GCCTGAGTTGGTAATCGGTCCTGCAGGAAGTCCCGGGCAACGGTAGGTGTAGTATGCGTCATACACCTCCTGCGAAAAGCCGTAGTCGTCGCGCAAATCTTTTGCATAAAAATATGTTACATCCGACTGCAGTTTACTGCCGCTTTCAAGACGGTTTATGAATACTGAGGCGATGTTCTTAGCAGAACTGTTGCCGAGCGCTTCCTCCTGCACTACAGAGGCGAGCGTGATGAGTTCAAACAGCGTCATGCCGTTATCTTCGCAGTATTTTGTCATTTCGGGCGTTATGCGGTCCTCAAACGCGTCAAGCATTGCAATTACAACGTTTTTAGGCTTTGCGTTCTTTGGCAAATCGTAGGTGGCAGGGAACAAAAATCCCTCAAGTTGATATGCTATCAGGTTGTTGTCAGGCACGGTTTCAAGGAAGTCAAAGTCGTAGCCGTCTTTGCTCTTGCACGCTTCAAGAAAGGCGTCAGCCTTGCAAATGCCGTTTTCCTCAAGAATTTCAGCAATCTCCATACAGTTTGTGCCTTCGGGTATTACTACCTTTACACCCTCGTGCGACACGTCGGGCTTTTGCAATTTTTTTGCAATATCGTCGTACGACATATCCGCAGTGAGTTTGTACTCGCCGTTGATGTACTTAAAGTCAGGATAGTGCTTTGACATCCAGTTAGTCCAAAGTGCGTCCGACACAACTATTTTGTTGTCGTACAGTTTTTTGCCGATTTCGTACTCGTAGTCGTTTTTCGTAATCTGCAGGGTGTACTCGTCGCTGCTCTGGCGCTTGCCCTCAATGTCGTTTTTGGCAACACCGTAAAAGTAGCCGCCCGCAATGCCTGCGATACCAAGCAGAATAACTATAATCAGTACGGTTGCAAAACCGCCTTTTTTCTTTTTACCTTTAGCCATGTTTTACTCCTTTACCATTGGAAGGTGTGTTATTCCGATATCAGTTATTTCATCTTCGCCTGTAGGTTTGAAACCGAGTTTTTCATAAAACGGTACAGCGTGAAGTTGTGCGTTAACATAAATATGTCCGGCGCCCATATCCTCAGCCGCACGGCACAAAAACTCAACCGTTTTTTTGCCTGTGCCTTTACCGCGTTCGCTCGGTAAAACCGCAATCCTGCCGAGTTTGCAGCCGTCTTTGTATTCGGTCAGCCTGCCTGTCGCAACCGCACATTTAGTATCAGAGTCAATGTTCAGGGCAAACCTTGTTGAGGGCAGTTTGTCAAACTCGTCAGCCACGGCGCTGCTGTCTGCGCCCTGCTCGTCAACAAAAACCGCCTGCCGCAGTGCCATCACCGTGTCAAACATCTCGGTTTTATAATCTTCAAACAATATAATCATATTGCCATTATATCATAACAGACCAAAAAATCAACTTTATATTTGACTTGAGTTTGCTTATACTTTATAATTAGTTAAAACCCATAAGGGTAAAGAGGTTATTATGATTTACAACATTGCAGGAATGAGAGTTAAAATTGAAAATTGCTCCGGCAGAACGCTCAGGCAGGCGAAACCTTATCTTGCTGACGACCAGAGCGAAACACAAGATATCGACATAGTAATTAACGTTGACGAAAAACGTGTTGCAGAAGCGGTAAGAGAACATCCTGAACTTTCTGCACCCGACTGGGACTATATGATTTCAGGCAACGATTTTTATGTTGGACTTCTGCACCACGGCGGTATTCTGCTGCACTCGTCGTGCGTGGTTGTTGACGGTGTGGCGTATGCTTTTTCTGCCGACAGCGGCGTAGGCAAGTCAACGCACACAAAACTGTGGCTCAAAAAATTCGGCGACAGGGCGTATATCCTCAACGACGACAAGCCGGCAATCAGACTTATTGACGGCAAACTCTACGCCTGCGGCACCCCGTGGAGCGGCAAAGAGGATTTATCTGTGCCGAAAAATGTTCCGCTGGGCGCAATTTGTTTTGTTGAGCGCAACAGCGATAACCGTGTTGAAAAGGCTCAAGTCAGCGAGGCTGTATATAAAATTATGTCGCAGACCCTACGCAAACTCGGCGCAAAGAATATGGACAACCTGCTGAATGTAGTTGAGCAGATTTGTGAAAAAGTGCCGCTTTACAACCTTTACTGCAATATTAGCGACGAGGCGGCGGACGTTTCGTATAACGCTATAAAACGCAGCGACCTGGAGGCAACAGATGAAACGTAGGATAACACTTCTGCTGGCAGTTTTGCTTATAATTGCGGCGGCGATGTTCGGCATCGCGGAAGTCGTTTTTGCAATACTTCTCGGAAATCGCATAACGCGGCGCGGTAAATTGGGTGCGGCGATAGGTATTCTGTTCGGAATCGGCTTCGCGCTCGAATTCGTTCTAATTTTCGGAATAACGTTTCTTGCAACTGTCGGTTTTTTCGACGTTTCTATTCATATCATACTATGGTTTTTCATTCTGCTCGTTGCGGGGCTTGATTTTCTCTTGCTGTTTTTCTCTTACAGATTTTTATCGAAAGGACTTAACGTGGATTGATGGACGAAAATTTTACCGATAAAAAAAACGATAAAAAATTGAAACTCGATTTCGAGCTTGTGCCGGACGGGTGCTGGTATTCAAATCTGAGAAGTATTTTAAAGCCCAAGCAATGGGACGTGGTAAGGCGCGACGCATATGCCCGCGCGGGCGGGAAGTGTATGATTTGCGGCAGACCTGCTACGCGGCTCGAAGCGCACGAAAGGTGGAGTTACGACGAGAAGAACGGAATTCAGAAACTCGAAGACGTAATCGCCGTATGTCATTCGTGCCACAGCGTAATTCATATCGGCAGAACTCAGCTTATGGGCGACGAGGACAAGGCGATTGCACATTTTATGAAGGTGAACGGTTGCTCGTATGCCGATTACGTCAAAGCTCTCGGCAAAGCCAACGAAATTCATCGCCGCAGAAACGAAATTCCCGAATGGTCGGCGGATTTGTCTTACCTCAAAAAAATTTACGTAAAAAAGTTTACTTAAAAAAAGTATAAATTCTCCGTTTAGGGGAGATAATCATCTTCGCCGGGATATTTCCCGCGGAGGTGTTTTTTATGCAACCGAAATTGACGGCAAAAGAGGTCGATTTTATTTCAGACCTCATGAACCTTGAGGAAAACGTGGCGAAAAAGGCAACGTTTTACTCGAAAACTTTAACCGACGTGACTCTCGCCGAAGAAATGAAGGCGATAGCATGCAACCACGCGAAACGCTATGCGACGCTTTTAGGGCTTTTAAATTGAGGTGAAAGATGAAGAACGAGAATATCATGAACGAAAAGGACGCGTTATACGA
>ONXZ01000104.1 GCA_900321905.1 uncultured Eubacteriales bacterium | reverse complement strand
GGGCGCGGCAACCCCCACTGCAGAGATTTACCGCGAGTACCGCAACTGGTGCCTCGGCGGCGGTATGCAACCCCTCGCGCAAAACAAATTCAGCGAACGGCTGAAACGGTACGGTGAAATCAAAAGGAAACAATACAATAGTTATAGAACCCTTTATTTATTAGGTTATCGTATAGTGGCATAAGTGGCACAACAAAACACATAATTTTACAAAACAAAAACTTATATAGAAAAATACCATTTTTACTCTGCCGCTTCTGCCACAGCGTCCACTTGAGATAACAGATAATGGATAATAGATAATAGTTTATGGCGGGACCCTTGGAGCGGGCGCCTCACCCTTTTGTCACCTGCGGTGACATTTTTGCTAGCGCAGACTTTTGTCACCTGCGGTGACATTTTTGCTAGCGCAGACGCTCCCCTCTGTCACTTCGTGACATCTCCCCGTTAATCGGGGAGTACCTCACAGGGGAATCTTCCCGCACCCGATTATATTGCGGAACGCTGTGGGCAGCGTTCCCTACAACTGCAAACTAAAAAAGCACCCCGCGGGGTGCTTTTTGTTAGTTTGCTTTATTCTGTGCGTTTGAAATTCCCTGGCGGATTCTGCGTACGTCCTGCAGTGATTTGTAAAGCGCATCGTCGATGGAAAGTAGTGTGTCGTCCGCATAGTTGTTTACGGCACTTAACATCTCCCTTGACTTATTCTGCGCAGATGTAACCATCTCGTTAGCCTGGGTTGTAGCGTTGCCGAGAATTTCGGAAGCCTGATTTTGCGCCTCCTGAATAAACTGCTTGCCCTGCTCGTTAGCGTTAGCCATAATGTCAGCGGCTTCCTTCTGGGCAGCCTTTGTGATTTCGTCGCGGGCAACCATATCTCTTGCCTCAGCCTGAGCCTTTTTGATTATTTCAGCAGCCTCTTTTTTAGCCTCTTCAAGGATAGTGTTTCTTGAATCAACAATAGCCTTTGCCTGCTTAGTTTCCTGCGGAGTGTTAAGACGGATATCCTCAATAATAGTCTTAATTTTTTCAACGTCTACCGCGCTCTTTTTCGAAAGCGGAAGGGCGGTTGCGTCGTCGAGTACGTCTTCAAGGTCTTCAAGTAAAATATCGGTATTAGTCATTTGATTTATCTCCTTTACACCTATTATAAATATCTTCTGCAATGCTTTGGGGAACAAACGGTCTTATATCGCCGCCGAGGGAGCAGACTTCCTTAACCATACTTGAGGACAAAAACATGTTTTCGCCCCTCGCACAAAGGAACATCGTTTCCGCATTCGGATAAAGCGATTTGTTAGTGAGCGCCTGCTGAAATTCGTATTCAAAATCAGACATAGCGCGCAATCCTTTAACGATTGCTACTGCGCCGTTTTGCTTGGCGTAGTCCACCAGAAGTCCGTCATATGTGTCAATTTTCACATTTGGTTTTGAAACAGAACGTCTGATGAGTTCCATCCTCTCCGCCACTGTGAAAAGTGATTGCTTTTTGCTCTTGTTACTCATAACAAGGACTGTAACCTCGTCAAAAATATCTGCGGCACGTTCAATAATATCGACGTGGCCGAGAGTAACAGGGTCAAAACTACCGGGACAAATTGCCTTTTTCATAGTATTTACCTTTATACCGATTTACGGTAATAAGTTAATTTTGATTTGCCGTACTTTTTTTCACGCGATTTGGCAAATTCGCCTGCAAAATCGGGCAAAACTTCGCTTGCCTTGCTTTCGCAAATAATCACGCCGTCATCGCTCATATGCGGTGCAAGAGCGTCAAGGCATTTTTGGTAAAGCCCCTCGCTGTACGGCGGGTCGAGGAAGGCAATGTCAAAACTGCCGCCTCTCATCAAAAAGGAAACTGCGTCCGCAAACACAAGGTTTGACCTGTCGCTAAAGCCGCAGTGGTTAATGTTGCCCTCTGTGATTTTATAAGCCGCCCTGTTGTTTTCAACAAAAGTGCAGACAGCGGCGCCGCGGCTCAGCGCTTCAATGCCGAGTTGACCGCAGCCGGCAAACAAATCAAGCACGCGCTTGCCCTCAAGTTCAAACTGAATTGAACTGAAAAGCGCTTCTTTAACCGCCTGTGAGGTCGGACGTGTAACGTCCTCACCCGCGAGAGTTTCAAGCCTTCTGCCCCTGGCAGAACCTGTGATAACACGCATAGTATGCTTCCTCTAATATTATATCATTAAATATTATAACTTTATGTAGCGCTTTAGTCAAGGTATTCGGTAAATTTTAATTATTTTGATAATGTTTTGCAATATCTTGTGCATTTTGCAGTGAAATACCGGGTACGGTACACAACTCCTCGACTGTTGCTTCCTTAATATTCGCTATCGTTTTAAAGTGTTTAAGCAAATTTTTTGCCTTTTTTTCGCCAATTCCGTCAATTTTCATCAGACCTGACGAGAATGACGACTTTTTGTGTTTTTTGTGGTGGTAGGTTATCGCAAAGCGGTGAACTTCCTCCTGAATATTTGAAACGAGGGTAAACGCGCTTCGGTGCGAACTAATCTGAATTTCGCCGCCGTCAAAGGCGATAGCGCGCGTGCGGTGCTTGCTGTCCTTAACCATACCGAAAACAGGCACGTCAATATCCATCTGACGGATAACAGGCAGCACGGCGTTGACCTGCGGCTCGCCGCCGTCAAGAAGAATAAGGTCGGGCTTAATCTTAAAGGTGCTGCCCTCCTCATCCTCGTAGTAATGTTTAAAGCGGCGCGTCAGCACTTCGTTCATCGAGCCGACGTCGTTCTGACCGTCAAAGCCCTTAATCGCAAAGCGCTTGTAGGCGCTTTTCATCGGTCTGCCGTTGTGGAACACAACCATACCCGCAACGTTATCAGCGCCGAAGGTGTGGGAAATATCGAAGCTTTCAATATACTCGGGCGGTTTCGGCAAGCCGAGCAGCTCCGCAAGCTCCTCAAGAGCCGCCATTTCCCTGCCGAGCCTGCCCTGATTTTGAGCAAGATGCTCGTTTGCGTTTTTGACGCACATATTAACAATGGCGAGATGTTCGCCCTTTTGCGGATGAATAATCTGACACTTTTTGCCACGCAAACTTTCCAGGTGCTGAAGCAGCAGTTCTTCATCTGCAACTTCGCCGTCAACCGCGATACGCGACGGAATATAATCACGCATTGAGTAGTAACGTTCAATCAGTTCAAAGCGCGCTTCGGCAAGGTCGTCAACACTGTCAATGAGCCAGTGCTCCGTATCGTAAAGCCTGCCGTTTTTGAAGCGGAGAACATCAAAGCACGCTTTTTTTTTTTATTTTTTAAGAGCAAAAACATCTTCCTCAGGGACATTGATAGACACAACTTTCTGCTTTTCCTCAAGATTTTTGATAGCCTTGATTCTGTCGCGCAGTTTAGCCGCTTTTTCAAATTCGAGATTTTCGGAATACTCCTGCATTTTAGCAGTCATATCCTTGACGGCTTTTGTGCTGCCGCCCTTTAAAAACGCCACAGCGTCGTCAATGTTTTGCCTGTATTCCTCCTTAGAAATACGCGCATTGCACGGTGCGCTGCAAAGTCCCATAAAACCGTTAAGACAAGGGCGCGACTTACCGTAGTCACGCGGGAACTGCTTGTTGCAGGTGGGAAGTTTAAATATTTTGAGCGTTTCCTCAACTGCTTTTTTAACGGAAAAATTGGAGATAAACGGACCGATATACGTTGCTTTGTCATCGTCCATACGGTAGCACTCGCGGATACGGGGAAACTCCTCTTTTGTCACCTTAATATAATTGTAACCCTTGTCGTCCTTGAGCAGAATGTTGTACTTTGGCATATGCTGTTTAATCAGCGAACATTCAAGTACAAGCGCCTCAAACTCGGTATCGCAAAGGATATAGTCAAAATCATCGACATTCTCTACCATTCTGATAACTTTAAGCGAATGGTTTGAATGACTGCCGAAATAGGAGGACACCCTGTTTTTGAGCGCTTTTGCCTTGCCGATGTATATTATTTTTTTGTCTTTGTTTTTCATAATATACACGCCGGGGTGCAGCGGCAGAGCCATTGCCTTTTTGCGCAGTTCTTTTTCAGTCACGGTGAGCCTCCTTTCCGTAAATATCAAAAACGGAGCGATGATTCATCGCTCCTCAAAATGTTCGTATTCAGTCAGATTAATTATTCGTTGAAGCCGCTCTTTACAAGTGCTACAAGACCTTCAACAGCCTCTTCCTCGTCAGAACCGTCAGCGATAATTCTGATATCAGTTCCGCCCATAATGCCAAGTGAAAGAACACCGAGAAGTGATTTAGCGTTAACTCTTCTCTCTTCCTTTTCAACCCAGATTGAAGATTTGAATTCGTTTGCCTTCTGAATGAAGAATGTTGCCGGACGAGCGTGAAGTCCAACCTGATTTTCAACAGTTACATCTTTTACAAACATATTTAGTACCTCTCAAAAAACCAAATTATATATGTTGTGTTGATTAATAACTTTTTTAGTTACCTGCTATATTATAGCACTAAAAATTTTATCGTCAACTTAGTTTTGCAAACTTCGTATGACTAATTAATTATTAACAAAAAAATTTGCCGATATTTGTGCAAATTTAACATAATTATTTTGGTTCTAATGATGATAAAAAACTTTTGTCGTTTTCTGTCAAATCTGCGTTTTTGAGCAAATCAGGGCGCCTTTCTTTAGTGCGAAGAAGCGATTGCTCTCTGCGCCATTTTTCCACATTTGCATGGTGACCTGAAAGAAGCACGTCAGGTACAGTCCTGCCATTCCATTCGGCAGGATGAGTGTACTGCGGATATTCAAGCAGCGAGTTGTAGTGGCTCTCCTCTTCAAAACAGGAGTCATCTGACAGAACGCCCGGCAGCATACGCGAAACGCTGTCTGCCAGTATAAGCGCAGGCAGTTCGCCGCCTGTAAGAACATAATCGCCAATTGAGATTTCCTCAGGTTGCAATTCCTCGATTACACGCTCGTCAATGCCCTCATAGTGACCGCAAAGGATAGCGATATTGTCAAGTTTGGCAAGTTCTTTAACACGCTCCTGCGTGAGCGTTTTGCCCTGTGGTGTCATGTAAATCAGGTGCGGTTTTGTGCCTAGTTCCTCGCAAAGCGCGTTGTAACAGGCGTAAATCGGCTCCGCCTGCATAACCATACCCATACCGCCGCCGTAAGGTTTGTCGTCAACCCTGCGGTGCTTGTCAGCCGTATAATCGCGTATATCGCGAGTGCATATTTGCACCTTGCCTGCCTCACGCGCCCTGCCGATTATACTTTCGCATAGCACGGCGTTGCACATATCTGTAAAGAGTGTTAGTATGTCAATCCTCATCAAAAAGTCCTTTCATTGGTTTAATGCGGATAACCTGATATTCGATGTCAATCTCCTTGATAACATCGGGGATTGCCGGGATAAGCGTGTGCTTGCCCCAACTTTCTATATCATAGATATCGCAAGAACCGTAGTTTTGAACATCAACAACTTTGCCGTACTCCTCCTCGGTGTCGATATCAACGACATAGCAGCCGATAATATCAGCAAGATAGTACGCACCATCATCAATCGGCACATCGTCACGGTTGCAGTAAATCACTTTGCCTTTAAGTTCTTCAGCCTCGTTTATAGATGGAATCTCTGCAAATTTTAGTATCGCAATATTCTTTTGCGGACGAGCAGAAACAAGCGTCAGCGGCTTTGTGCCGTTTTTGTCAAGAAAAACAGTCTTTAACTGCTTAACGTACTCAATGCCGTCGCACCACATTTCAAACTTAACTTCACCCTTAAGACCGTGAGTGTTATTCACTTTTCCGAGTTCTAAATATTGTTCCATAATTTTCTCGCTTTGCTCGAAAATAGTTTCCAGTTTTGAGTTTCCAGAATCCAGCAGGGATGGGCTCCGCCCATACCCATTATAAT